>JBAPWU010000253.1:0-16508 GCA_049283855.1 Kineosporiaceae bacterium | reverse complement strand
CACCGTCGCCGTGAGCAGATGGTCGAGCGCCGCCAACGCCAGGAACACCGCGATGGCGACGCCGACGCGGACCTCGAACAGCGCCTCGGGCGCTGGGGCTGCAGTGCCCGGAGGACCCTGGGGGTACTGCGAGGTCACGGTGATCGCGAAACTGTTGGCCAGGACCAGCACGACCACTACCTGAAGGCCGTGGAGCAGGGTCAGGGCGGCGTTCCATCGCCGGAGTCCGGACAGGCTGGACTCGTTGACGCCGGTGGCTTCCATGCAGGCTCCTTCGTGTGCCGGGCGGGTTCGGTCGCCGAGTGGGTCAGGTCGTGACCAGCCTGCGCAGCGCGTTGCGGGCCACCGAATGGTATGGCACCCGAGTCGGCAGTCGTGTCCGCAGCCCGAACGACATCCTCTCCTCGCCCCAGGGTGCTGTGCGGTGAGGCGCGAACGGGGTGGTGGCTCAACTTCGGTGCCTCGCATGCCGATCAGTCCAGCGAGATTGCCGTGGCGGAGGTGGTCAACTCCCGGCCCCTCGAGGGCGAGGTGTGGCCATTCGTGACCGACGGCTGCAACCGTTGCAGGGAGGAGACCCGGGGTGGTCAGCCCGTCGGATCCCGTGTTCAGCAGGGGAGTGCCGTGGTGGCGCGCGGTCCAGCGCGGCGGGCTGGTGGTGGCCTTCGCGGCGTTCGCGGCGTTCGCGATCTCCCTGCCGGGGGGCTTTCGGCTGGACGAGCAGGTCAGGAACCTGTGGTTGTACAACCTGGTGGAACTGGCCACGGCCGTGGTGGTGGGCGTGCGAGCGGTACGCGAGCCTCGGATGCGGCTGGCGTGGTCTGCTATCGCCGTGGCTCTGGTGGCGACGGTGGCCGCCGACCTGTACTACTCGCTGGTCCTGTCCGCCATGGACGACGTTCCGTATCCCTCGTGGGCCGACGTCGGGTACCTGGTGTTCTACCCGCTGATCTATGTGGGGTTGGTCGGGTTGCTGCGGGCGAGGGTGCGGCACTGGCATCCCAGCGTGTGGTTGGACGGCCTGATGGTCGCCCTGTGTGCTGCAGCGCTGGGTGCGGCGTTCCTGCTGGCTCCCGTACTCCAGCTGACCGGCGCGGCGTTCGCGGTGGTGGCCACGAACCTGGCCTACCCACTGGGGGACCTGCTGCTGATGTCCACCGTAATGGCCGGGGTGTTCCTGCTGGCCCGCCGCCTGGACGTGCCGTGGGCCCTACTGGGTGCCGGGGTGCTGGCCAACGGGATAGGTGACACGGTCTACCTGGTTCAGGACAGCGCAGGGCAGTACACCGAAGGAACAGCCCTGGACCTGACGTGGCTGGTGGGATCGATCCTGATCGCCCTGGCAAGCTCATGGAGAACCGGTTGCGAGCGTCCGTCGACCGAGGGCGAGGCGGCCCAACCGGTGGAGAGGTCGGTGACCTCGGTGGCCCCTGCCCAGACCTCGCGGTGGGGGCTGCTTGGTGTCCCCGCCGTGGTCACGGTGATCAGCCTGGGACTCTTGGTGCCAGTCGGGGGATGGCAGAGCCCGACGGTGGCGCAGTGGATGGCGGCCGCCGCCTTGTGCGTGGTCGCCACCCGAACGTCGCTGACGTACCGGGAGGTGTGGCAGCTGGCTGACATCCGCCGCCAGGCCGTCACCGACGAACTGACCGGCCTGATCAACCGGCGAGGTTTCGCCGTCCACGCCGAAGCCCACCTCGCTCGGCACCCCGGCCCAGCCGCAAGCGGAAGCGCGCCGGGCGGGCCCTCCACGACCGGTGCCGACTGCACCGCGCTGCTGCTCTTGGACCTGGACCGGTTCAAGGAGGTCAACGACAGCCTGGGCCACCACGCCGGGGATCAGCTGCTGGCCGCGATCGCCGGACGGCTGGCCGATACCAGCCGCGGCGCCCAGGACGTGCTCGCCCGCCTGGGCGGGGACGAGTTCGCCGTCTTGCTGCCGGGCACTGACGCCGCCGGCGCCGAACGCGCCGCGGCCCGGATCCGGGCCGTGCTGGCCGAGCCGTTCGTGGTGGACGGGGTCCGGGTCCAGGCCGCCGCCAGCGTGGGCATCGCGGTGGCCCCCGAGCACGGGAGGACCATGTCGCTGCTGATGCGTCGCGCGGACATCGCGATGTACCGGGCCAAGGCCACCCGCACTGGCCACGCCGTCTACGACCCCACCCAGCGCGACCCCGACGGCGAAGACCGGCTCCAACGCGTCGCCGACCTACGGGCCGCCCTGCACGACAACCAGCTCGTCGTGCACTACCAGCCGAAGATCGACCTGGCCAGCGGCGCCGTCACCGGGGTAGAGGCCCTCGTCCGCTGGGACCACCCCACCCGCGGCCTGCTCTACCCCGACGCCTTCCTGGACTTAGCCGAGGAGGCCGGCCTGATGTCCGCCCTGACCGCCGAGGTCCTGGACCAGTCCCTCGCCCAGGCTGCCGCCTGGCGCCGGGAGGGCCGCGACCTGACTGTCGCGGTGAACCTACCCACCGCAGCCGTCGTCGACACCGCCCTGCCCGACCGGATCACCGATCTGCTCACCCGCCACCAGCTCCCGGCCGCGGCCCTCAAACTCGAGATCACCGAGGAGTCCCTGCTCGACGACCGGGTCCGGGCGCGCGAGGTCCTGGCCCGGCTGCGCCACGTCGGCGTCCAGATCGCCATTGACGACTATGGCAGCGGCTACTCCTCCCTGGCCTACCTTCGCGAACTGCCTGTCGACGAACTCAAACTCGACCGGTCCTTCGTCTTCCCCATGGCCGACGACGCCCGCGCCGCCGCGATCGTGCGCTCCACCGTCGAGCTCGCCCACTCCCTGGGACTGCGGATCGTCGCCGAAGGCGTCGAACACGCCGCCGCCGCCGCCGAACTCACCCGCTACGGCTGCGACACCGCACAAGGATTCCTCTACTCCCGCGCCCTGGCCCCCGCCGAGCTCACTCGGTGGCTCGACCAGCGCAACCTCCTACCAACAACCGCGCCCACCCCACCCCACCAGCGGTCCGGCCCTGGCCACCTCACCCCCGCCTTTGACCAGCCAGTTCCGCGTCAGAGTACGTAGACCATGATCTCGTTGGAATACCCAGCCATCGGTGTCGCCCGCGGCGGGGCCCCGCCCCCCTTCGGTTCGTGAGGCTGTGGGAGTTGGTCGGTGGACTGGTTCTGTTGACTCGTTCGGATGCGGCGAAGGACGCGGAGATCATGGTGCGCGCCATCAGCTCGCGGTGCCGCAGCGGCAGGCGGGCCCGCCGCGGTTGACATGGCCGGACCCGGGCGGTCATCACCGTGCTGGCGTTGCGGTTTCCGCCCGCGCGGCGGGTGGGATGCTGGTCACGCCGGGGACGATCCTGGGTTGGCATCGACGTCTGGTCACCCGACGGTGGACGACGACGGCCACTCGGCCGCCGGGTTACCCGTCGACGCCGACCGGTCAGCGGGCGCTGGTGCAGTGCCTGGCGGTGAGAACCTGGCCTGGGGAACCCGCGCATCCACGGTGAGCCGCCGGCCTCGGCCACCGGGTGGGGCCTCGACGGTGTGGGCGACCCCGTAGGCCGAAGGCCTTGATCCGGCCCCACACCGGTCGGGTCCGACCTGCAGCAGTTCCTGACCGCCCAGGGGCGAGGGCATCATGGCCTGCGACCCGTTCCCTGTCGACACGATGGGACTGCGTCGTCGGTACGTGTTCTTCACGGTCGAGCACCCCACCCGCCGGGTGCGGATCCTGGGGCGTGAGCGTGCACCCCACTGGCACACCTAGCTGGCTCGGCAGGCCCGCAACGTCATGGACGTGGAGGACGCCCCGGCGGCTGGTCCGGATCCTGATCGTGGACGCCGCGCACCCCAGGGCGCTGGGTGAGTACGAGGCCCTTTCAATACCCACCGCCCGCACCGGTCCCTCAGCCAAGCCGCTCCGCTTCGAGCGCTCCCACCGAGGCCTGCGGACTCGACCGCGACGGTGATTTGTCGCGATCGGCTCGGCGGCTTGATCCAAGAATCCGCCCAGGTCGCGTAGCCGTCGCGAGGTTCCGGGCACCCACAGGGTCCGCGCGGTCGAGGAGGCGCGCCGTACGAGGCTCCGAAGGAGCCTGGCCGCGGCAGCGGCCAGACCAGGCCGGCAGTGGCTCCCGGCGGAACGTGTGTTCCCAGCCGCTGGTCGCCGTTGCGGGCCGGCGTCGCACAGGTTCGGGCAGCGACAGACCAATCAGTAGGGCGCTGGGTCGGCGTCGCGGGGGCCCTGTCGGCCTTCGCGATCGCACCGTGGCCTCCGCACCGCGGCGACCTGGGAGGTGACTGCAGCCAGCACCGCCCTGCAACTCCACGAGCTGATCGGCAGGTCGAGGACCGTCCGCGGGCTGCCTACGTCCTATGGTCGTCGCTGCGTCCGTGAGCGTGTTGTCGGGTTGGCCGTTGGATTTCTTCGGGTGGTTGTTGACCGACTGCCGATCCGTCGATGAGGTCGTGGGCGGCGACGGCTCTAGCGCGGCCGGCGGTCTTGGCCGCGTATAGGGCGACGTCGGCGCGGGCGAGCAGGGTGGTCACAGTGGCGCCTTCACGGGCCCAGCCGATGCTGAGCGTCAGCGGGCGACCGTGGGCGAAAAGGCTGGAGGTGGTCTCGGCCATCCTGGCCACGACGGCTGTGGCCTCCGCGGGGTCGAGGTCGACCAGGAGTGCGACGAACTCGTCGCCGCCGAAGCGGGCGAGCACGTCCCCGGATCGGATGGTGCGACGCAAGTGCGCGGCGACGGTGCGCAGCGCGGTGTCGCCGACGAGGTGACCGTGCTCGTCGTTGACGGCCTTGAAATGGTCCACGTCGACCATCACCATCGCGCAGCGGCCACGTTCGTGGGCGGACAGAGCTGTCTCGGCCTCTTGCAGGAAGTGACCCCGGCTGGCCAGCCCAGTCAGAGTGTCGATGAGGGCCGCATCTCGGTAGCTAGCCGCCTGCGCGCGGGTCTCCGCAACGGCCACCAGTTGGCGGGCCACCACCACGATTGTGATCAGCAGGTCAGCGATCAGAACGCCGCCGACCGGGTACATCGGCAACTCGATCGCCACCTTGGCGACGACCGCGTAGCTGCCTACGATCGCGATCACCGGCAGCACGTGGACATGCCGATCGGACTCCGCCGAGGCGGTCGTGCCTTTCCGGGCGCTGGCGGCCATCCCGAAGCAGAGCAGCGCACCTACCCAGAACACGTCCAGCCAGCCGCCACCGGTGAACCCGTCCAGGCTGGACAGATAGCCGAATCCGACGTCAGCGACCACGAAGGAACTCGCGCCGGCGATCAACCAGCGAGCCGCAAGCGTCCAGCGCGGATCGCTACCACGCAGCACCACCCGCCCGGCGGCCAACACCAGCAGCAGGTCCCACAGCGGGTAGGAGACGTTCAGGGCGTGTTCGAGTGTGTTGAAACCAGCCTCTACCGCGGCCCCCAGGACCAAGTACCAGATGAGCATGAACGCTCCGCCGACCATCGCCAGCACGTCCAGCAGGTTCCCGATCGAGGCCCGCCGGCTCTGTGCCCGCACCGGCATCACCGCCAACGCGGTGATCAGCACCGGGTAGAACAGGGTATAGCCAATGTCGGCCGCCGACGGGAACGGAGACTGCTCGCGGACCGCCTCCAGCCACCACCACATCCCGTCGCCTTGTTCGCGGCAGACCAACGCAAGCGCGACCAGCCCCCACACGGTGCGGTCCCGTCGCCGTGCACTGCGTCGCGTGGCCACCACCGCGAGCACGATGCCGATCACACCCAACGGGAGGTAGGCGATGTCGGAGACGAAGGTGCGGGTCCGGCCAGTCGCGCCACCCAAGAAGAACCAGCACAGGTACAGCCCGTAGTAGCCGCACAACACCACGCGCACCACGGAGCGCCTACTGAGCCCGCCCGCAATGACGGCAACCCGCCACCCCAGAAGAACTCGCGCAACGCGCCCCGCGGACACGGATTCCATGGTCACACTCGAGATATCGGCATCGACCCGGATGAGTCGATCACCCATCCGGGTGCGTCCGTATGCGGCCTTGGGCATGCGGGGCCTCCCTGCCAAGGGTTGATCGACCTAGCCCATTCGCCCTGGTGGGCGGCCCGTTTGGGGCTGAAAATAGAGGTCCGGTCGCCCGTCGACGTCGGAGCTTCTTGACCGTTGGAGGTCTTGATCTAGTCGGGCGCTGGGAGCCGCGTTGTGGGCCCTTCCTTGTCGCTTCGAGCACGCGATTCAGCTTCGCATCGTCCCTTGCGGTTCCTACGGGTGATCGGGCCCGTTGGTGGGTGAGCCTGGGAGCGAGGTGGTCGCAGTGCTGCAGAAGACCTAGGACGAGACCGAGATCGTCCAGCGGATCGCGGCGTTGGATATCGGCAAGGCCGAGGTGGTGTGCTGTGTCCGGATGCTGGCCAGGATTGACGCGCTCGACACCGATATCCGCGGTCGAGACCCGGATCGAGGACCTTATCGCCCCTGGCCCGCACGTCGCTGGGGACCCTGTTCCGCGGCCGGATTGCTTCAGCGCTGATGCTGATGGCCATCAAGCGGCAGCGGGTGAATGTGGTCAACGCCAACGGTCCCGGTCCCGAGCAGCCGCTCCACCTTGCCGGAGCACGGGTGCTCGCGGTGTTCCCGGTGCTGAACCTCATCGGCGCCGTGGCGCTCGCCGTGGGCGCGCTGTCCTACGCGGGAACGTTCACCATCGCCATCACTGCCGACCGGGATGCCTACCCCGACGTCGGCGGGGCCGCGCGAGGACCTGCGAGCCCTCGGCGCGATGGACCTCGCGCCTTCTGGAAGGACTGGAGATGGCTGACGTGATTGCATCCGTGGAAGAACGGGTGGTCCCCGAGTTCGGGGAGCGGGAGTTCCAGGAGTGGGTTGGTCGGATTCTCAACCGATGGCCGTCGGTCGGGCTGGCAGTGGGGGTGGTCCGCGACGGACGCCTAGTGCACTTCACCGGGCACGGGCTGGCCGACGTTGCCGGCAAGCGGCGGATCACGCAGGACACCGTCTTCCGGATCGCTTCCATCACCAAGACCTTCACGGCGGTCGCGGTGATGCAACTGTGGGAGCAGGGGCTGGTCGATCTCGACGCCCCCGCCAACGACTATCTGCGCGGCTACGAGCTCGTCCCCGCAGCGGCCGGACACCACCCGGCGACGGTGCGGCATCTGCTCACCCACACCGCAGGGGTGCCGCAGATGGTTCATCTCGCGCGGGTTCTCACGAGCGGCTGGTTCGGGGAGAGCTTCGGGTTCGACGAGCCCCTGCCCACCCTGGCCGACTACTACCAGGGCCGCCTGCGGCTGGCGATGGAGCCGGGCACGACCTTCACCTACAGCGACCACGGGTTCGCTACCCTCGGCCAGATCGTCGAGGACGTGAGCCGGGAGCCCCTCGACCGCTACTTCCGGCACCGAATCCGGACCGACGTCGCCCATCATCCCGAGATCTGGCAAGACCTCTGCGGTTGGTACAAGCCGCGGGCGCAGCGCACGGACATGCAGGCATGGTCGATGACCGGTGGCGGCGCCGAGGTGCTCCTGCGCGGTGGCTGTCCGGTGCTGAGGGTCCTGAGCCCGCTCCCAGCCTTGTGCCACGGCTTCCCACTGCACCCGGACGACGCGGACGACCCGTACCTGTACCGGATCGACCTGTCGCAGTTCGGGCTCGGCACGGTCCGAGTTGCCTTCGGACGCGACCTGGGCGGCTCGGTCACCAGTCTGCACGTCGACCTGATCCCGTTCTCGCTCGAGAAGCGCCCGGGCGCGAGAACCCACGTCGCCGGACCGGCGTTGGTGTCACCGCATTGGCGGTTGTCCGCGGGCGCCGGGGCAGTGCGACGCCGGGCAGTGGCGTGACGAGACCGATGATGTTGGCGGCCTTACACGACGACCTGACCGCGTATCACCCCCGTACGTTCGCCGATTGGGAGGCCAGTGCATCGCGGCGGGGGTGAGCGATCGAGGCGTTGATTGCAGCGGGCCCGTGACCGGACCTCATCGTCGTCATCGCCACGATCGAGGAGAGGTTCAGCTCGATCGCCGAGCCGCTACGTGCTCTGGCGGCCCCACCGACAACTCGTCCTCGCCGGCCCCGGGGCCGACCCCGACGTCGGCCCCTGCGACCAGCGCCATCCTCCTGCAGAACGCACCGGTCGCCGCCGTCACCAGGATCGCGGCCGACCCGCCGGGCCCGCCCGTCCCAGCCAGCTGAGCGTGCCGCGGACTTGCGCGCCGACTCCGGGCGTCCACCCCGTCCGTCTCCGCCATCGTGGAGCGATCGGCCCCGGGCTACTTCACTCCGAGCAGGCGGCGAAGGTCGACCACGCCGTCGTGCACCTGCACTCCCGTGACCTTCCGGGCGCTGTGCCTGATGTTCTCGCCCCGTCGGTCGCGCTTGGACTCGCCACCCACGCCCGAGTCCAGTGCAGCGGCACCGGCCACGAACGGCGCGGCCATCGACGTCCCGCTCCACGACCCGAAGCCGCAGGGCAGGGTGCTGGAGATGTCCTCGCCGGGTGCCGCCAGGTCCACCCAGTCGCCTCGTGCGGAGAAGGGCGCCAGGCCGGCGCCGTCCGCGCTGAGCGCGCCGACCGACAGGACGTCGGCGACCGCCGCCGGGTAGTGCTTGTCCCTCGAGCCGTCGTTCCCAGCGGCCGCCACGACGACGACGCTAGCCCTGGACGCTGCCTTGATCGCCTCCGTCACGACCTTGGACTCCAGCTTGTCCGCCGTGCCGAAGCTCATGTTGATCACGTCCGCGCCCTGGGCCACCGAGTCGTACACCGCCTCGGCCACGGTGAACACGCTGCCCCGACCGTCGGAGTCGAGCACGCGCTGGGGCAGGATCCGCGCTCCCGGGGCGACCAGCGCGATGACCCCGGCGACGAAGGTGCCGTGGCCGTACCCTTCGTCGACGCGGGTGTCGCCGTCCTGGTCGACGGCGTCCTTCGCCTCCCCGGGCGTCGTGTCGTCGCCCACGTAATCGTACCCGCCGGGTGCCAACCGGCTCACCAGCTCCGGGTGGTGCAGGTCCACACCGGTGTCCAGAACGGCGACCACGGCGCGGGCTCCGGTCGCCTGCCTGTGCGCAGCGTCCAGCGACAACTGGGTGGCCGCCAGTTGCGTGCGGTACGACGTGGGATCAGCCCCCGTACAGGTCGGCCCCCCGTCGGGCCAGTAGTGGAACCGCTCCCCCTCGGTCGCGTCGGCGCTGCTGTTGATCTCGGCGTAGACCACCGTCCGGGTCCTCTGGAGGGAGTTGATCAGCTTGCCGGCCTGCTTCTTCCACGCCGCGTCGCGTCGAGCCGGGTCCGATTCGACGGTGTCCAGCGGCACGTCGAGCAGGTAGAGGGAACGGGAGGCCAGCAACGCGGAATGGGTCCGCGAGCCCAGCTGTCGGTTGACGCGGTCAATGTCTGTCCCCGGTGTCAGCTTCACCACGAGCTGGCCGGTCTGCGCCGGTGACGCAGCAGCCGACGCGTCGGACCCGCCGTTCGCCGCGCTGGTCGAGGCGAGGGCCGGGGTGGAGCCTGCCGCAACCGCTACGGCTGTGGTCAGGGCCACCGCCAGGACACCTCGCAGAGCGGAGTGCCGGGTTGAGTCGGTGAGTGGTACCTCGACGACCCGTGTGGTGCGATGCATCAGATGTTCTCCCTCATGACGGTGCGCCAACGGTGATGAACGGCGCCCAGTGGAACGGGTGGGGATAGTCGTTCATGGTGGCGAGCTGCGCGTCGCGCAAGGCGGTGGCGGGGTCGGCGCCAGCGGCCATACCCTGGTGCAACCGGACCATCAGCGTGGCCGTGCACCGGTCGTCGGCAACCCACTGGCTCACCACCACACACCGTGCGCCGACGGCCAGCAAGCTGCGGGCAAGTCCCGTGGCCTCGTCACCGCAGGCGTTGACCCGGGCCGTCTCGCAGGCGCTCAGGACGATGATCGAGCCGTCCGCGACGGTGTCGGCGAGGTCGGCGACCCGCACCCAGCGATCAGCCAGGCGCAGCGCGCTGAACGCCGGGTTGCTCTGGCGGAACAGACCGTGACAGGCCAGGTGCACCAGGTCGGCCTGACCGATCGCGGCCCGCACCTGGTCGAGGGTCGCCGCAGCTCCAAGCACGGGCGTTGAGGTCCCGGCGACGCGGGCGACCATGCGGGCCTCGTCCTCGATGAACGGAGTGCTGTCGTCGGCGACGCCGACCACCGCTGCCTTCACGCGCCGCGGAGCCGGGGCGGGCGCGAGCCCCGCCGCGGCCAGGCTCGGGGCGATCGTGATCGCCCAGTCGGCGAGCAGGTAGTTCCGCCCGTCGTCCAGGGCGTGGAACGGCACCCGGTGCAGCAGGCCGTGAGGAACCACGACGAGCGGCCACGCGCCGCCGGGCGTCACCCGTCCGGCGAGCGGCACCAGCAGCTCCCGTACCGGGGCGAAGACACGTAAGTACAGCTCCCGCAGCACGAGACGGCACGCTTCGGTGCGGGCGGCCCCGTGCCGTGCGATCACTCCGGCGGCGTGCCGGCCGAGATGCGCCTCGAGGTCGTCGAGGATTCGGGACACGGCGGCGACGTCGCTGACAAGCCGAACCTCGTGCCCGCCATCAGGCTGCGGCACGAACGCCATGATCTGATCGTCGACGACGTGGTACGCGACCGAGGGCGTCCAGGGCAGGACCCGGGGATGCGTGGCGTCATGGGCCCGGGTGGCGGGCCGGGGTCCGAGGGCGTCGCGGACGGCGATCCGTCGCTCGAGCTCCTCGACCCGGGCCCGTGCGGCGTCGCGGTGGTCGTGGCCGGCGCCGAACAGCGCGGAGTAGGCGGCGTCGAGCTGGCTCGCCAGCGCCGGTCCGACCAGATCGTCTGGGCTGGCTGGGTCGGACCTCGGCCGCAGCGATCCCTGCAGCACCTCGACCAACGTTCGTCCTTTGGCCTCGTCGGCGAGTCGAGCCGCCCGGTCGACGTCCGCTGGCGCCCCTCGACCGAGCAGGGCGGCGATCAGCCCGTGCCGGGTCTCGCCGCTGCTGCGAAGGAATGCCGCACGCAGGGTCTCGTCGAGCAGGGGGGTGGCGATCGTCTCGACCAGGCCGAGGGCCTCCTCGAAGTGCGCGATGGCCGCGTCCAGGTCCCCGGCGCGGCGTAGGCGCGAGCCCTCCCCCTGCGCCACAGCGAGGCGCAGGTGAGGCAACCCGAGTTCCTCGGCGAGGCGCCGGGCGTGCGCCAAGTGCCCGGACGCGACGTCCGGTTCGTGCGCGGTGAGTTCCGCGAGCCGGGCCAGGCTCAGGCAGCGCACCCCGGGCCAGGACTGCCCCTCGAGTACAGCGGCAGCCCGCGTGGCGTGCGCCATCGCCTCGGCGTCGTCGCTGACCCGGGACAGGTCGAGCAGCACTCGGGCGCGACTCGGGGGGTCGTTCACTATCGTGTATAGCTCGGCCGCCTCGGCGAACGCCTCCCGGGCGGCGTCGAGCCGTCCGGAGTTGACGTTCCCGGTGCCGCTGATGGCCAAGGCGGCGGCGAGATCATGGTCCAGTCCCGCCCGGCGCAGCTGCGGGATGATCTCTAGTACCAGGCTGGAGGCTTCGTCGTGCAGCCCGAGCGCATGCAGTGTCGAAGCCGTCTCGATGGACAACCGCCAGCTCTCGGTCTGGGCGCCGAGCGACGCCAGCAAGGGACGGGCTCGCTCGTAGTCCGCCAGCGCCTCGACGTAGCGCCCGAGGGCGGCGAAGGCGGCCCCCCGATGTCCCAGGCACTTGCCCAGCCACTGCGCGTCGGCGTCCGTTTCGAAGGCGGCCGTCGCTCGCTGCAGGCAGTCCAGGCCGACGGCGGCGTCGCCCAGCGCCAGCAGCTCGATGCCTTGGTTGGCCAGTGCCGCCGTGGCTTCGTGCTCCTGCCCGAGCTCCCGCCAGGCCGATTCGGCGCGGCGGTAGGCCTCGATGGCTTCCTCGTGCCGTCCGGTGAAGCCGAGCGACACCCCGACGTTGCCGAGCGCGGCAGCGCGCATGCCAGCCACCTGCAGGCTCGGCTCCGTCTGGTCCAGAGCGGTGAGCATGGCACGGCCAACCGCGGCGGCCTCGTCATGGCGGCCCAGGTCGTCGAGCACGTGCATCCGGCCGAGGTCGGTCCGCAGCGCTGCGAGCTGCGAGCCCAGGCGCTGGTAACCGTCGCGGGCCAGGGCGATGTGGCGCAACGCCTGGTCCGGCTGCCCGGACTGGACCAGCAGTCTGGCCCTCAGGTAGCCCGCGGCGGCCGCCGCCTGCTGGGCCCGCGCAGGACGGGCCGCCTCCTCAATGACGTCCAGCAGACGCCTGGCCGTGTCGGCGTCGGGGCCGACCAGCTCCGCCGCGAGGTCGAGCAGCGCATCAAGGTGCTCGGCGTCGAGGGCCCCGGCCTCAGCCAGCACCTGAACGCCGCCCCCGGGTGAGCTCAGGAGCTGGTCGACGACGTGTCGGCTGATCACGTCACGTGGCCGGTCGAGGAGAGCGGCAGCTCGATCGTCAGCTCGTCATTGGACAGAACGACCACCTCGGCGTCCACTGGGACCTGCTCCAAGGTGAAACTGCCGAACGCGTCCCCCTCGATCGTGCTGACCGAACCCGAGGGGCCGTGCGCGGTGGCCTGGAACGCGGCGGGCATGGGTCGCCGGGGAAGCACCTGACCTCGCAGGGTCACCCCGTCGGGGTGAGTCGGGGCCACGTCGAGGACGACGTCCGCGTCCTCGCTGGTGAACGTGAGCTGGATGCGGGCGTCGGCGTCCAGCAGCGGGCCTCGGACGGCGACCAGTGGGTCCGGGTGCCGGCTGTCGACGTCCAGCCGGGCTACCACCCGGATGGCGGGGCGGCCACGTCCGGAGCGCAGCAAGTAGAGGTGACGTAGGCGTTGGCTGAGCACCGGTGGCGGCGCGACCAGCGGCAGCTCGGCGGACAGCCGGTGGAGATTCTGCGCCCAATCGGCGAACTCGCGGGCGGCTGAGCCCGGTTCGGCGAGGGCCACTTCGACCACCTGGGCTCGTCGCGGGTCCAACCGGCCTTCCAGCCAGTCCAGGACCTCTTCCGAGCTGACCTCGTTCGAGCTGGGTTCGTGGGTCATGACGGCGTCCTGTTCGCCAGGATCTTGCGAAGGTGCTCCAGGCACCGGGCACGGGACGGCCCGATACTGCCGACCGGCCGGCCCAGGCGCACCGCCACCTCCTCGTAGGAGGGCTCTGAGGGATCGAAGTACAGGGCGGTCAACAGCTCACGGCACGGTTCGCCGAGGCTGCTCAGAGCCTCGTAGAGGTCGAGGACCCGGTCGGGCTCCGCCCCTGCGGCGTTGGCCAGGCCTGACACTGCCAGCTCCGCGCCCGGGTCGACCTCCGACACCGGCCTCTCCCGCAGGTGTCGGGTTCGCACCCGCCACGCCTGGCGTCGGGTCACCACCACCAGCCAGGCCGAGACATGTTCGCCCTCGCGGATCTTGTCCAGCGAGGTGAGCAGGGCTTCGAAGACGATTTGGGTGACATCAGCGGCGTCGTCGCGGTTCAGGCCTTCACGCATCGCCATCCCGAAGACCAGCCGTTCATAGCGCTCGACGATCTCTTCCCAGGCCGAGGAGTCACCCTCCCGACACCGGCGCAGCAGATCACCCCCATGGTGTTCTGCCGGTGGGTTGACGCCATCAAGCGGCTCCACGTCGCGCGCTGGCAGGCGAAACAGGTGCCCGGACATCGCTACTCCCTTGAATGTTGCTGCAGTCGGGCTGCGTCCGGCGGATGGGCAAAAACCACTAATCCCCCGGCGACGCCTCAAGCCTAGACAAAGATCTTGGCGCTGATCGTATTTATGTCACATTCCGTCGGCACTGGTCACAAGACAGGCAAGACCCACAGCCAACGATCAGGAGCGCATCGATGGGCAACAGGATTCTCAAGGGCTACGCGCCGGCGTGCGGCGGGCACGGCGGCGGCTCCGGCTCCGGCAGCAAGAGCAAGAAGAGCAAGTCGAAGAAGAGCAAGAAGAGCGGAAGCAAGGGCGGCTGCGGCTGCTGAGGACGCGACACCATTGCGGTCCGACGACTGCGGTCCGACATCGTCGGGCCGCAGTCGTCGCTCCGCTGCCGTATGACATCGCTCCTAGCCATTGAGGTCATGATGCTGCACCGGTTGGGATCATGATGTTGCGCCGGCCACGGCCGGGGCGCCGGGGCTGGTTGCTGTCACCGGCGGCTCGGATTCGCCAGGCCCGGCTCGCTCAACGGGCGCCCGAGCGTGGGCATGCTCCCCGGGAGCTGTTCGGTGACGCGCAGGTCGCCGCGGCGCCCGCCCTCGCCGTCCAACAGGTCTTCTCCCGGTTCTGGCCCTACACCAAGCCTTACCGTGGCTGGTTGTTCAGCTCCCTCGTCTTCGTGGCGCTCACCCCGGCCCTCGACGGGCTGTCGATCTGGATGTTCAAGGTCCTCATCGATGACGTCCTCACTCCGCGCGACTTCGGGCCGTTCCCCTGGGTTGCCGGCGCCTACGTGGCGATCACTCTGGTTGCCGGCGGCGTCTCCTTCGTCGATCGGTACCTGTCGGTGTGGATTGGCGAGCGCTTTCTCACCGATCTGCGCACCACGGTGTTCCGGCACATGCACGGCCTGTCGCTGGACTTCTTCGACCGCCAGCGTCTCGGCGACATCCTCAGCCGGCTGACCGGTGACATCGCCGCGATCGAAGCGGTGGTGCTCTCCGGAGTCACCCGTGCCCTGTCCTACGGAGTGCGGATCCTGCTGTACGGGGGGGTCCTGTTCTACCTGGAGTGGCAGCTGGCCTGCCTGGCCCTGGTGGTGGCGCCGCTGTTCTGGGCCATGTCACGGGTCTTCGCGCGACGCCTCAAGGAGGCATCCCGGGAGAACCGGCGAACCACCGGAGCGATGACCTCGGTCGCCGAGGAGAGCCTGGCCAATGTCGCCCTGGTGCAGGCCTACAACCGCCAGGACAGCGAGGTGGAGCGGTTCCGGAAGCGCAATCTCGCTGTGCTGCGGTCACAGCTGCGCTCGACCCGCCTGCGTGGTCTGTACACCCCGATCGGTGACCTGTTCGAGCTGGTCGGACTCCTGTTGGTGATCGGGATCGGCACCTGGAAGCTGACCCGCAACGAGTTGACGCTGGGCGAGCTGCTGGTGTTCATGGCCTACTTCGGCCAGCTGGCCAGCCCGCTGCGCGGGGTGGGCCGGCTGTCCAACACGATGTTCTCCGCTGCAGCCAGCGCCGAGCGGATCCTGGAGGTGCTGGCCATTCGCCCCGCCGTCCAGGAACGGACCGGGGGGCACACGGCGACGCACTGCGGGGGCGCGGTGAGCCTGGAGGGCGTCCACTTCAGCTACCCGGGGTCGGACGCGGAGTCGCTGCGCGGGGTCAGCCTGAGCATCGCTCCGGGCCAGACAGTGGCCGTGGTCGGCGGGAGCGGCGCCGGGAAGTCCACGGTCGCCAAGCTGCTCCTGCGCTTCTACGACGCCACGGAGGGGGCGGTCCGGGTGGACGGGCACGACCTTCGGGACTGGGACCTGCACAGCCTGCGGCAGAACGTTGCCGTGGTCATGCAGGAAACGATGATCTTCGACGGCACGATCCGGGACAACATCCTGTGGAGCCGGCCGGAGGCCACCGCGAGCGAGCTGGCGGCCGCCATCCGGGCCGCCGACGTCGATCGGGTCGTCGAACGCCTGCCTGAGGGCCTGGACACCCGGGTCGGGCAGCGCGGGCGCCGACTCTCCGGTGGGGAACGTCAGCGCGTCGCCATCGCCCGAGCGATGCTGCGTGATGCCCCGATCCTGATTCTCGACGAACCGACCACAGGTCTGGACGCCGAGAGCAGTGATCGGGTCCTGGCCCCGCTTCGTCGCCTGATGGACGGCCGGACCACCATCATGATCACCCACAACCTGGCCTCGACCCGTGACGCCGATCTGGTGGTGGTGCTCGACGACGGCCGGATCGCCGAGCAGGGGAGCCCTGCGGAGCTACTCGCGGCCGATGGCCTGTTCACGCGCCTGTACCAGGGTCAGGGCTCTGCTGGTGCCCCGGTCCCGGCTCGCAGGTGGTGGAGCGGCGACGGCTCGGCGGACTCCCACCGGCCGGCCCCGTCCACGGCGAACGTCGCCTCGAACGGGCATGCGGTTTCGAGCAGCATCCCCGCCTCGACCGGCCCCGCCGCACCGAAGAGCGGGGCACCTTCCCGTTGGTGGTCTGCGCCGGCCCAGCAGTTGAGCGATGCGGCCGAGGCCCGGTACCGGGAATGGTGGCGACAGGAGAGTTGGTGGTCATGAGTGCAATCCAGGCACAGGCCGGCACCAATGGCGAGCCGGTGGAGGCTGCGCCACCGTCCCTGAGGATGCCGGCCTACCGGATCCTGGGCCTGCTTCGGCGTGGTAACGACTTCGACACCTACGACGCCTGGAGTGAGGAGCGCTTCGCGCGCTGCGTGGTCAAGACGGCGCGGGTGGACCGACCGGCCCGCCGCTCCACCCGAGAACGGTTGGTGCAGGAGGGGGAGATCCTCACCACGCTGGCGCATCCGCACC
>JBAPWU010000252.1:0-2471 GCA_049283855.1 Kineosporiaceae bacterium | reverse complement strand
GCCGTCCCCGCGAAGGGCATGTCGCCGGCCAGGACGACGACCAGGCCGGGCGCGTCGTCGTCGTGGCGGCGCAACAGACGCAGTCCGGCCGCCAGCCCCGCGGCCGGGCCGCCCCCGGGCGGGTGCTCGACCGTCCAGTCCAGGTCGGGGCGCAGGGCGTGCGCCGCGGAGCGGGCCGGGTGCCCGGCCGGAGCGACCACGACCACCGGGACGCTCATCCCGTCCGCCGCCGCGTCGCCGTCGATCAGGCCGTCGATCGCGCCGGCGAGGCTGTGCACCAGCACAGGCCGCTCGGCCAGCAGTTGGGCCGTCTTGTCCACCCCGCCCCAGCGCCGCGAGCGGCCGCCGGCGACGACGATCAGCCCTGTGGACGGGCCGGCTGCGGTGGTCACGGCCGCAGTCTCTCCTGTCGGCGCAGGTGAGGGCGACTCCTCCGGCCGGGGCTGCCGGTCGGCCGATCCGGTGACGGTGATCGACCCGGCGATGCGGCGAACAGGTGAGATCGCCCGGGCAGGGGTGCACCCGGTCGCCGCAACGGCCGACACACAGAACGCGCCAGGGACGGCCGGATCGGTGCGACCCGCCGGCGCAGCGGCAGATGAACCGAAAGGGCCTCGATGCGTCGTCAGCTCGGCATTCGATGGAAGGTGCTCGCCGTCCTCGCGCTGCCCGTCCTGGTACTCGCACTCGCGGCCGGGGCGGTGACCTTCGGTGCGCTGGGGGATGCCCGCCTCGGGCGGCAGGTCGGTGCCTTCGCCGGCGCTCAGGACGAGGTGACCAAGGTGGTCGCCGCCCTGCAGAACGAGCGGCTCCTCTCCGCCGCCGGTCGGCAGCCGTCGGCCGACCTGCGGGCCGCGCGTGCCGTCAGCGACCGCGAGATCGTGGCGCTGAGCAGCGTCCTGAAGCAGACGGAGATCGCCTCGGGCCTGCCGGCCACAGCCGCTCTGATCGACAACGTCGACCGGACCAACCGCCGGGTGGTCGAGGAGCGGAGCGCTCTCGACCGGGGCGGGGACCTCGCGAGCGTCCGGGCCGGGTACTCGGCGATCATCGCCACCGATGTCGAACTGCCCGGCGCGGTCGGCGAGGTGCTCGACGACCGGGTGGTCGCCCGGCGCTTCGCCTCCTCCACGGTGCTCGGCCGGGCCATCGAGGCCTCGGCCCAGGTGCACCTGGTCGGCCTGGACGCGGTGGTCGCCCAGAAGGCCAACGCCGCCCAGCAGAACAGCCTGGCGATCTCGCTGACCGACCACCGCCGGGCGATCGCCCAGTTCAAGACCGGCGGCAGCGTCGTCGACGCGCAGGTCCAGCAGCAGGCGAGCGCCGCCACGGCGGCGTTCACGGCCCTGGCCACCCAACTGCAGCGCCGGGGTACCGGCCCGATCACGCTGACCGCTGCCGGCTGGACCGCCGCGGCGCACACCCAGGCCGATGCCCTGCGCCGCCTGGCGCAGGGGGTGGCCGATGACGCCGCCGCCCAGGCCGAGTCCTCGGCCGAGACCACCCAGCAGCGGGCCGCCCTGGTCTCGGGCGCGGCCGTGGCCCTGGTCGGCCTGATGATCCTCCTCGCGCTGATGCAGTCGCGGCAGATCACCGCCCCGCTGCGCCGCCTCGCCGAGGCCACCACCCGCACCCGGGAGGAACTGCCCGGCGCGGTCGAGGCGATCACCGTGCGTGGGGCGGAGTCGGCCGAACTGCCCGCCGTCGAGGTCAACTCCAACGACGAGGTGGGTGCGGTCGCCGCGGCGTTCCGCGATGTGCAGCACACCGTGATCGAGATTGCGCACGATCAGGCCGAGCTGCGAGGGGCCCTGGCCGAGACCTTCGTCAACGTGGCCCGTCGCAACCAGGTGCTGCTCGCCCGCCAGCTCTCCTTCATCGACCGCCTGGAGCGGATCGAGGAGGACCCGGACGCGTTGGAGAACCTGTTCCGGCTCGACCACCTGGCCACCCGGATGCGGCGCAACGCCGAGAGCCTGCTGGTGCTGGCCGGGATCGACTCCGGACGGCGCGCGCGGGCACCGATGACCCTGTCCGACGTGGTGCGCACCGCGATCAGCGAGGTGGAGCACTACGAGCGGGTGGAGCTGTCGAGCACGGTCAACCCCCTGGTGGTCGCGCACCTGAGCCTGCCCGCGGCCCACCTGGTGGCCGAGCTGATCGAGAACGCGACCCAGTTCTCCGACCCGGCCGCGAAGGTCATCGTGCAGACCGCCGGCTCCGGCACCGGCGTGCAGATCCGGGTGATCGACCGCGGCCTGGGCCTGTCGGCGGAGGACCTGGCCGACGCCAACCAGCGGGTCGGCGACGCCGAGGTCTCCACCCTCGTGCCGGTGCACGCCTCGGGCGCGCAGCGACTCGGGCTCTACGTGGTGGCCCGCCTGGCCGCCCGGCTCGGGGCGCGGGTCTCGCTGGCGAATGCGCCCGAGGGCGGCACCGTCGCCACCGTCGAGCTGCCCACCGTGGTGTTC
>JBAPWU010000251.1:0-24003 GCA_049283855.1 Kineosporiaceae bacterium | reverse complement strand
TGCCCGCGCCGCGCGCTCTTCCTGGACGGCGACCCGCTGCCACCGCGCACCGCCGCGGATCGGCGGCCCGAGCGGGCAGGATCGCACCGGAGGAAGGGTTAAGAACCCCGTTCGGGTCACCGATGGGTCTGCTGTGGAACCGACTCGGTCGAGGGCGCGTTCCAGGTCGCACCCTGACCACCCGGGCCGGCGCCCTGACGCGGCGCCCCGACGCGTCCGGAGTGTTCTGGCGAGGGTGGCCACGGCCGGGCTGGCCGTGGTGCTGCTGGCCGTCAGCGGCTTCTCCCTGTGGGCCTCCCAGTCGACGGCCCGCTCGGCACAGCGCGCGGTGGCGGCCAGCCGCCTCTCCGATGACTTCGCGCAGGCGTCCAAGGCGGTGGCAGCGGCAGAGTCCGTGGAACGCAAGTACCGGCTGGAGCCGGGCCCGGAGGTCCGGGCCGCCCACGACCAGGCGGCTGCCGATCTGGTCGTGGCCCTCGACCGGGTCCGCGCCGACGGTGATGCCTCTGACGTCGCGGACGTCGAGCGGATCCTCGCCGCGCACGGCCCGTACCTGGTGGCGGTCCACCGGCTGTTCGCGGCCGTGGACCGCGGTGACCACGCCACGGTGCTCCGGGTGGACAGCGAGGACGTCGATCCCCGGTCCGAGGTCATCCAGGAGATCCTCGACGAGCAGTCCCGCGACCATCACCGCGAGGCGCTGCAGGCCCTGGCGAGCCTGCACTCCCTGGAGTCCTTCACCTCCACGGCCACGCCGATCGTGCTGCTCGTCGGCCTGCTCCTGGTGGCCCTGTTCTCCTCGGTGCTTCGCCGGGTGCAGCTCCAGCGCCCGGACGCCGTGTACGACTCGCGGCACGACGCGCTCACCGGCCTGCCCAACCGGGCCCTCCTGGCCGACCGGTTCGACCAGGCGCTGCTGGCCGGGCGGGAGCGGGGCACCTCCACCGGCCTGCTGCTGATCGACCTCGACCGGTTCAAGGAGGTCAACGACACCCTCGGCCATCACGTCGGTGACCAGTTGCTGATCCAGATCGGGCCGCGGCTGCGCCGGGCGCTGCGCGAGGTCGACACCGTGGCCCGCCTGGGCGGCGACGAGTTCGCGATCCTGCTGCCGGGCATCGACGCGGTCGAGGATGCCGTCGCCGTGGCGAGGCACTTGCGGGCCGAGCTGCAGGCTCCCTTCCAGGTGGGCTCGCTGACCTTCCACGTCGAGGCGAGCATCGGAGCGGTGATCTCCGGGGAACACGGTGACGACGCCTCGACGCTGCTCAAGCGCGCCGACGTCGCCATGTACGTCGCCAAGGGGCAGAACCTCGGGGTGTCCGCCTACGACCAGGACGCCGACGGCCACAGCCCGGAGCGGCTGGCGCTGCTGCCCGACCTGCGCCGGGCGCTCGACAACGGCGAACTCGTCCTGCACTTCCAGCCCCAGCTCGCTCTGAGCACCGGCGTGGTCTGCGGCGCGGAGGCCCTGGTCCGCTGGAACCACCCCACCCGGGGCCAGTTGGCACCGGACGCCTTCCTGCCGCTGGCCGAGCACACCGGCCTGATCGGTCCCCTCACCCGCTGTGTGCTCGACCTCGCCCTGGCCCAGGCCCGGCGCTGGATGGACGCCGGGCAGAGGCTGCAGATGTCGGTCAACCTGTCGGCCCGCAACCTGCTCGACGACCAGTTGGACGTCGAGGTGGCCGAGCTGCTGCAGACCCATCGGGTCCCGGCCGAGCTGCTGATGCTCGAGGTGGCCGAGTCGGCGATCATGGCCGAGCCGGTCCGGGCGGCCGAGGTGCTCGGGCGGCTGCACGACCTGGGGGTGCGGAT
The DNA here is from genome assembly GCA_049283855.1 of Kineosporiaceae bacterium. Lineage (GTDB taxonomy): Bacteria > Actinomycetota > Actinomycetes > Actinomycetales > Kineosporiaceae > JADJPO01. Next base: position 22,185 of record JBAPWU010000251.1, on the reverse strand, counting down.
CTCGATCGACGACTTCGGCGCCGGGTACACCAGCCTCGGGCAGCTGAAGAACCTGCCCATCGACGAGCTCAAGGTCGACCGTTCCTTCGTGATCACGATGGCCGAGGACCGCAGCAACCAGCTGATCGTGCGCAGTGTGGTGGACCTGGGACACAACCTCGGGCTGAGGACGGTGGCCGAGGGGGTCGAGACCGCCGGCGCCCTGGACGCGCTCACCGACTACGGCTGCGATATCGCGCAGGGCTACCACATGTCCCGCCCGTTGCCGGTCGAGGAGTTCGACCGCTGGCGATCCGCCCGAGAGGGCGCCCCGGACGCCGAGCCGCCCGGACAGCTCGGGCAGCTCGGGCAGCCCGGAGTTCCCGCCCCGCGCCGGCCCGAGCCGGTCAGGTCCCGACGTCCCGTCGGGTGAACGCCCAGGTGCCCGTCGCGACCAGGACGACGGTCATCGCCAGGAGCAGCCCGCAGTCGGACACCTGCAGACCGTTGCGCAGCGGCACCCCACCGAGGAACCAGTTCCACGGCGTCACGTCGCGGGTCCAGCGCAGCGGCTCGAACTGGGGGAACACCCCGTTGGCGAGGTAGCCCAGGACGGCGACCGCCGAGGCGGCCGAGACCGCCCACCCACGCCTGCCGGTGGCCGCCCCGACCGCGAAGCCCACCGAACCGGTGGCCAGTCCGAACAGGGCCAACTGCACGCCCGCGGCGGCGAAGCCGCCGGCAGTGATGCCCTCCAGCTGCGCGGGCCCGCTGAGCGCCACCATGGTCAGCCACAGGACCACGCCGATCACCACGACCTCGACCACCAGCGCGCCGAAGCGTTCCAGCGCGACCCGGGCGCGGCCGACGGGGTGGGCGAGCACCAGGTCGAGCAGGCCGCCCTCCTCGTCACCGGCCACGGCGCGGGCACCGGTCGTGATGGTGAACACCGCCACCAGCGCGGACGCCAACAGTCCGTACACCGCACTGCCGAGGTAGCCGGCTGCGCTGGTCAGGTCGGTGTAGTTCATGGCCTCGAGCAGGGCCCGGGGGTAGCTGGCCATGGCCCGCTGCATGTCCGGGGTGTTGATGGTCGGCCAGAAGGCCGCGTACATCCCGCCCACGGCCGCGATGGACAGCGTCCAGCCGACGAGCGAGCGCCGCGCCTCCCAGAGGGTCTTGGTGAGGATCGTCCGGGTGACGACGTCCGGCGCCCGGGGCACGGCAAGGGACTCAACCGGCATGGAGGGCTCCCAGGGTCGGTGCCGGGGAGGCTTCGGCGGGGGCGTGGTAGTAGGTGAGGAAGAGCTCCTCCAGGTCGGGCTCCTCGGCGAGCAGGGTGATCGCGGTGTGCGCCCCCGCCACCTTGACCAGCGCGTCGGCCCGTCCGTGCAACCGGCAGCGCAGGGTGGTGTCGGTGACGCTGACGTCGCTGACTCCCGGCAGGGCGGCGAACTCCTGCACGGACACGTGGTCCTCGAACTGGATCTCGACCCGGCGGACCGCCCGCTCGCGCAGCGCCTCGACCGGCTCGACCGCGACCATCGTCCCCTCGCGGACGAAGCCGACCCGGTCGGCCGTCCGCTGCACCTCGCTCAGGACGTGCGAGGACATGAAGACCGTCTGACCGGCCGCACGGGCCTCCCGCACCATCAGCACGAACTCCTGCTGCAGGAGCGGGTCCAGGCCGCTGGTCGGTTCGTCGAGCACCAGCAGGTCCGGGGTGTGCATGAACGCCTGGATCACCCCGAGCTTCTGCCGGTTGCCCTTCGACAGGCTGTGGATCCGCCGGCCGAGGTCCAGCCCGAGCCGCTCGGCGAGCGCCGTGACGCGGGCCGGTGGGACGCCGCCGCGCAGGTGGGCGAGGTAGCTCAGCAGCTCCGCGCCGGTCTGCCGGCCGTTGACCACGAAGTCGCCGCCCAGGTAGCCGACCCGGCGGCGCAGGGGGACGCCGTCCCGGGCCGGAACGAGTCCCAGAACCTCCAGCCGCCCACTCGTCGGGCGGAGGAGATCCATGATCAACCGAATGGTGGTCGTCTTGCCCGCGCCGTTCGGGCCGACGAACCCGTACACCTCGCCCTGGTGGACGTCGAGGTCCAGGCCGGCCAGGCCCCGGTCGTGCCCGTACCGCTTGACCAGGTCCTCGCCGAGGATCGCTGCCGTGGTCATGGTGCCTCCTGGCACCGATCCTCGTCCTTGCCGCGGACGGCGACAAGGCACCCGACGGCCCGGCCGCGGACGGCCGGGCCGACGGGGTCAGCGGTTGAGCTGGCGGAAGCTGCCTGCCACCTGCTCGACGCCGGTCTTGAGCCGCTCGGTGTACTGCACGGCGTTCCAGGTCCGCCAGCCGAACCCGACCTTCACCGGCGTGCCTCCGGCCACCGAGAACGTGAAGCCGATCCGCGAGATGGCCTGCGTCGCCGCGGGCTTGCCCTCACCGAGCGCCGTCCGGCTCGACGGGTCGGAGAGCCCGAGCATCGCCCACGGCACCCGCAGCCGGACCGTGGTGCCGTCCACCTGCCAGGTCGACAGGCTGTTGTAGCGGGTGGCCTTCGGGTCCCAGGTGCCGCGCACCAGGGTGCCGGCGTCCTGGTACTCCATCGTGCTGTCCTCGACGCCCGGGTAGGTGCGGTTGGTGATCAGCCGGAAGAGGTGCCAGGGCTCGTCGCCCTGCGGCAGTGCCTCCCAGGTGTCCAGCCGGGCCGGGTCGAGCGCCGCACGCACCATCGCTCGCGCGCTGCCCGCCTTGGGGTCGACCTCGATCCGGTAGTCCTCGGTCCTGGTGCCGATCCCGCCCGGAGCCGTGTCGGCGGTGACCATCAGCGGCGAGCGCGGGACGCTCCCCCGATAGGTGACGTCGAGGTAGACGTAGGAGGCGTCGGCGTCCACCACGACGCGGCTGATCCGCCCGCCCTGCGGGGTCACCTCGGTGCGTGCATCGGGCAGCCGGGCGGGGTCGGCGGCGACCAGGCCGAAGTGCTGCTCGTTGGTCAGCGGGTCGTGCCACAGCTGACGCCGGTCGGCGGGTGCGTGGTGCTCGGTGGTGTTCCAGGTGAACTTGAACCACTCATCGGTCCAGGCGAACAGGAACGCGCCGCTCAGGCCCTGCCTCTGCACGAGCTTCAGCAGCGAGGCATCGATCGCGGTGGCGTCCTGCTCGCGGTGGCCACCCTGGTCGCGGCCGAGGGTGCCGTTGTGCGCCGAGCCGATGGACGACGGCACCCCGACCTCGGTGATCATCACTGGCATCGCGGCGTGGTGCTTCTTCAGCGCGGCCAGGTACCCCGCGTAGGGGTCGGCGGCGCCGTCCACCAGGGTGTTCTGCAGGCCGGGCTCGTAGCGCAGGAAGTCGGGGTAGTAGGGGTAGGCGTGGTAGCTGGCGAAGGTGCCGCCGGGCCAGGCCAGGGTGGGCAGCACGTGGTTGGCGTCGACCCCGGGCAGGTCCTCCTCCGGCTGCGGCTCCTCGGGGTGGTGCAGCGGGTCCATGGTCGGCCAGTTGACGAAGGCGATCGGCATGGACACCCCGCGCGAGGCCTCGAGTTGGGCCAGGGCGTTCATGTGCTTGGCGATCCAGCGCTCGGTGGCGGTGGCGCCGGGGGTCGAGCGGAAGTAGCGGCCGTCGACGGCGGGTGCGGCATCGTGCAGCTTGTCGGTGCGCTGGGTCGCGGAGGGGTCCCACTCGACACCGATGATCCAGGACATCAGCCAGGGCGAGACGTCGGCGGTCCACGTTCCCGAGGCCCGCCCGGGCAGGCGCCCGCGGGTGAGGTCGCCGTGCACGGCGCGGACGGCGTCCGCCAACTCGCCGGCGAAGCCCTGGTCGACGGCGGGGTCGTAGAGGGTGCCGCTCTTCAGGTAGGTCTCGTCCGGGATGTAGACGCCCTGCACCAGGTAGATCGGCGCGGCAGGGTGCTGCTTGTTGTAGCGGAGGAGCTCGCTGTAGAAGCCCGGCCGGTGGATGGTGTAGATACGCACGGCCCGAATGCCCAGGGCGCCCATCTGCTCGAACCAGCGGCGGTAGTCGGTGTCCGCGATGGCGACCTCGCCGGGCTGGTGGCCCGGGGTGGTCACGCCGAGGTCGACCCCGGCGATGAAGGACTTGGCGCCACTGCCGGTGAGCAGGCGCAGGCCGCGCTGGTCGGTCGTGGCCAGGGTGCGCAGGCCGGTCAGTGAGTCAGGCCGCGGGGTCCAGTCGGAGCTGGGGAGGCGGGCCGCCTGTTCGGAGGCCGAGGCCGCGGACGGCGTCGGCTGGGTCTGGGTCACGGCGAACACCAGGCCCACGGCGATCAGCGGAGCCGTCGCAACGATGCCGGCGCGGGCGATGCGGCCGCGGGAGTGTGGCCTGGGGGCGTCGGTAGTCATTGGGGTTGGTTCGGCGCGTTGGTGGGTCACCTTGACCCGTTCAGCCCAACAGGTACGGTCTGAGGTGAGGGGCGCGGGCGGATGACCCGGCCCCGAGGTGGTCCTGCACGATCGTCCCAGGCCCAGGGAGTCAGCCGTGAAGAAGATCCTCACCGCCGTCGCCGCCGCAGTGGCGGGGTTCGCCATCTGGCGCAAACTCGAGGCGGACAAGGCAGAGCAGGAGCTCTGGGCCGAGGTCACCGACCCGGTGAAGTAGTGGGGGCACGGATCGCACCGACCGGCTGAGGTCGCGATCCTCCACGCGCAGGGCAGCCGCCGGGGCTGTCAACCCGCCGCGTGGATCAACGCGTCGAGGTCGTTGATCTCGAGCCGCCGACGTCCCAGCGTGATCACCCCGGACGTCTCGAGCCGCCGGAGGGCGCGGTTCGCGGTGGGGCGTGAGACGCCTGCCATCGCCGCGAGGTCGTCCTGGGCCAGGGGCAGTGTCCCGCCGCTGGCCACGCCGAAGGCCTGCGCGGAGTCGAGCAGACGGCGAGCCACGCGATGATCCGCATCCACGAAGAGGGCGTCCGCGAGCAGGGCCGAGGTCCTGTCCAGCCTGCGGGCCAGGGCATGCAGGAGCCAATCGTCGAGCTCGGGGTGCCGGCGGCGCAGGACGGCGAACCGGGAGGCCGGGACGGCGAGGACCTGCACGTCGTCGAGCGCGATCACGGTGGCCGAGTGGTGGTGGTCGGGGCGCAGAAGTGCGAGTTCACCGAATTCCTCCGGGGCCGCCAGGAGGCCGACCGTGACCTGGTCGCCGTCCGGGGTGCCCACCCGGACCGCCACCCGGCCACGGCGCAGCAGGAAGAGGGAGTCACACGGATCGCCCTGGTGGAAGACCACTTCACCCGGCCGGAACGCCCGGGGTCTCCCGGCTCGCAGGAGCGCATCCTTCGCGTCCGGGCGGACAGCGATACCCGGGACATCGGGCATACCTCAGCCAATCACGAAACGGCGTGGCCGGGCCGGGCTCAAAGCAGCCCGCCCGGACCACGGCCCTGATCGGCCGCTGACGGCTACCGCTCACCGGCCCGGTAGCTCTGCCAGTCCGACGGAAGGACGACCGCCGTCGGGGTACTCGCGACGCTCTCGCGCTCGCCGGCGCGGTACTGGGACCACGCCTGCTGAGTCAGCCCCATGTAGACGGTGGACGGCGCCGCGGTCGGCTCCGATCCGGTGTTGGTGTAGAGGAACACGCCGCCGATCACGGCGATGAGACCCAGGACTCCGGCGACGGCCCAGGCGAACAGCCGGTTGAAGCGTTCTCCCTCGGTGACCTTCGGCGGAACTGTCGGGCGCTGCTGGATCGGAATCCGCGTCGTCCCCGGTTTCCGTGCCGTCGTGCTGTCGGCCGGCACTGTGCGCGGAGGCTCAGCGAGCGATCCACGTGTGGCGACCATCTCGACCTCCCTTCGTTCTGCCCGCACGCCTGCCGTACGAGCCATACACACAGCGTCCACGATCTTCGCGCTCTCGACTGTGCTCCACGCCACTTCCGAATGTGTCCGCCGCTACCTGGCTGCCGCAGCCCTGGTCCGGTCCGCGACCGCGGCCGGGCAACCCGTTCGCCTCCCCCGGCGCCGACCACGTAGCATGACCTCGGCCCTGGGGGCGTGGCGCAACTGGCAGCGCACCTGCTTTGCAAGCAGGGGGTTACGGGTTCGAGTCCCGTCGCCTCCACCCAGAAATCCCAGGTCAGAGGCGGTTTACGGGCCGATTCATGATCGTCATACTGCTCGGAAGTACAGCTACCCGTCGGTAGGTTCCCTTCGGCTGTGTTGCCGGGTCCTTCCTCAGCGTGGCTCACCGATGCTCAGCGAGATACCGGGCCCGGGCGGTGGACGGGGTGCCCCTGCTAGCGGTGTAAGGGGTCCGCCGGTGGATCTGCGACGTCCCTCGGGTCAGGGCTGGCAAGCTCGTCGACCCTCGGGACCGACCTGTTCCCTGTCGGCTTGCCGTCCCCCGTCACCTTCGCCACCGGGCAGGCGTGCTGGAGGACCACCCAGCGCATCAACCCGTTGCTGTCGGTAGCTCCATGCCCGCCGCCATGCCGCAACACAGCGGCCAGATCCAAGGCCAGAATCCACTAATCAGGTGTCCGGAGAACGCAGGGCAGACAACTCGGCATCCGCAGGCCTACCTGTGCTGGCGCAACGCCCATCCCCGCGACCCCGACGTCCTGGCCTCCCAACGCCGCGAACGCGCCCGCATCCGCAGCGAACGCCACCAACGTTCGGGCCGGCCACCACCGCAAGCCGTCCTCAAACCGGTGATCACGAGAAGCCAGACCACTAGCGACCATGCCGGCTACGACTGGGCAGCGGATGGCGGCGACGCCGGCTACCCGCAGCCGATCGAGTTCAACTGGCTCTACCGGCATCGGCTGGCGCTGGAGCAGGCGCTCTCAGTTCGGCTACGAGCTGCCGGATCGCGAGGGCGCCGAGGAGGGCATGTCAGCCGGCAGGCGTCGTCACACACCAAGCAAATTGTGTGGATTTGCCAGCATATTCGAGTAATCCTTGAACGAAGGGGGCCGGCTGTCTGTCGTGGTCGGGCATCGTCATGGGGAAGATTTTCGTCTCGTATCGCCGCGAGGACACCGCAGACGTTGCGGCGCGATTGGGAACGCGACTCAAGGACGACCTGAGGCTCGAGAACGTGTTCCTCGACACCCAAGACATCCGGGCAGGTGACAGCTGGCACGACGTCCTCGACACACGACTGCGCGAGGCAGATGCAGTGGTCGTCCTCGTCGGGCGGCAATGGGCTGGCAGTGACGGACAGCGGATCCTCGAGTCCGGCGACGTGGTGCGATGGGAGGTGCGCCGGGCCATCGATCTGGCCTGTGACCTGGTACCTGCGATGGTGGACGGCGCACGCTGGCCGTCCGAGCTACCACCCGACATCGCCGAGATCACTCAGCTCAGCTTCATCGACCTCAACCTGGCGGAGTCGCGGGTGGGGTACTTCGAGTTGCTCGGCAACCTGTTCTATAAGGCCGTCCGCCGGGAAGGCGACGTCGTGGTGGTCTACGACGACACCGACGCGTCGGCGGAGATCCACCTGCGCAAACTGGCCGGCATGCTGACGAGCGCGGTGCTCGGTGAGGACGCCACGCCTCTGGTGCGAGCGGCCAGCCGGGGGTTCGCAGCTATCTCGCTGGGGGAGGCCGCAGCACTATGGCCGGAGGTCGTCGTGCTCCGCGGGGACCAAGGGACCACCGAGGAGCTCGAGGCTAGGATGCGGGGTCTGCGGGGCGCCGGAGCGCGGCTGCGCGTGGTCCCGGCCACGGCAGCGGGGCTGCTCGCGCTCGTCGTCAGCGGAAGGGCAGCCCAGGTTAGCCCCATGGGCGCGGCAGCGACGCCGGCGGGCTGGACGGCCCCAGACGATGCGCTCGCCCGTGGCGCTCGGTGGCGCGGGCCTGCGGCGCAAAGCGCCTCGCGGATCCCGATGGGTGCTGTCGTGCTCGCCGCGACGGTGGCGACGGTGGCCGTCGTCGGCGTCGTGACCCTACTGCCGGATTCATCGGGGAAGCAGAGCCCGGGGCTGCCCTCGGAGACGGTGGCCGGCACCTTCACGGTGTTCCCGACCACAGTCCCGTCAGCATCCTCCGGTTCACCGACGAAGACCGTGACAGTGACCCGGACCGTCACGGTCCAGGTGCAGGTCGGCGGGACACAACAGGCGCCTCGCACCGTGACCAGCACCCAACGGGTCACCGACACAGCGACCCGGACCGTCACGGACACTGCGAAGGAGACAGTCACCAACACGACCACCCAGCGGGTGACCGAAACCGCCACGGAGACCACGACCGTCACACGGCAGGGCACGACGACCGTCACGACAACACGGACAGTGACGCGCACCGTCACCCCGAAGCCGGAAACGGTCACCGTGACCGTAACAACGACGGTGTACACCATCGGCTGACCGCTGCACTGCATGGGAGGAACTGGGAAGTTGACGTGGCCCCACATATGACAGGGCGCCGCTGGGCTCTACAGGAGCAGCGGACCGCTTACCAGCTCGTGGTCCTTGGCAACCCGGTGCGTACCCAGGTACGGGCCAACTGCAGGGCGAATGCGTCCCGGTCGATAACCATCAGCTCGACCTGAACCGGCCCCTCCTGTGGGTCGTCCGGCGTCGCCGCTTGCGGCCGGAACTCACGCTCCACTGGGACGTCCGGGATCAGCGAGTCGACGAGCTGCTGTACCTGGATCATTGTCAGGCCGACGTCGGCGTCGATCTTGATGCACCGGCTGATCCATGCCTCCCCTATCCAGCGAGCCAGGAGCTGCAGCCGCACGCCTACCTTGAGCGCTTGCTCGGCCTCCAAACTGAGCTGCTGCTGCCAAAGGTCGAACGTGTGCCGCACATCGCGTTCGACGTCACCCGAAGGCGGCGAAGCGCGCAGTGCCGTGTCGACCCGGGCGAGCGGTTCGAACGCCGCGCACAACGCCGCGCGGACGGCGGACGGGCTCGCCATGCCCGCGAACCGGCCGTCCTCACGGGCGAAGACGAGCTGCCGGACGCCCGTGAGGGACTCGAGCAAGGTGGCCAGCACGTACAACCGCGTCGACCACCAGGTCTCGGTGGGCTTGAGGTGAATGAGCAGGGACCTGGTGTTCCGAGACGCCGCCCCGGCGACCATCTCCCGGATGCTGATCAGAGCGCTCTCGTTGTCGGCCGTCATCAGGCCATGCCCGAAGGCAGCCATCGCGTCGCGCACCTCCTCCGGGAGCAGATGCCGGTCGAGCATCTGCTCCCGCAGGCCTTGCCGCGCGATAGCAGCCGCGGCCTGGCTGGCCAGGTTGTCCGGCGTTCGGAAGAGGCCGACCAAGTACCTCGTGCCCAGCCGAGAGCGGAAGTTGACCACAGACTCGCCGCCGCCGGGCAGCATGGCGTCAACGCTTGCCGGTGGCCAAGGCGCCTCCGGATCCAGTAAGAACGCCAGGACCGGCGTCCCTGAGCGGACCGCCTCCTCGAACTCAAGTTCGGTGATGGACAGCTTCCGCGGGTTCAGCCGCTCGTCCTCCGGCGAGTACCCATACCGCCAGGCGACGATCACCAGGTAGACGTCGGCTGTGCGTACGTCCTGAAGGCAGCGCTCAAGGGGGGTGCTCTGCTCGGCGACGTACTGCTCCATGCCGATGACGTCATGCCCCATCCGGCGTAGGGCCTGGTCCACCGCTGCCCGGTACTCGCGCAGGTCCTGGTAGCTCGAGGAGATATAGATCTTCACCGGCTCACTCCCCCTCACAACCCATGAGCAACCCAACAGCCGCGTCAAACGTGCCCACGGCTACGCCATCGGACTCCCCGGGTGATTCACGATGTGCTACCACCCGGGATGTCCGAGCCGGTGATTCCTCCCGGCCTGTTAAGGATGGTGCAGCACGAACGTGATGCACCAGCCCCTTGCCTTATCCATGGATACGCGCAAGCCGCGCAGCCTGGTGATGTCCGTTCGACCCTCACGAGACCGTCCCGGCGCGACGGGCGCGGCGAGAGCCCGCGGTGCGCCCGCTCACGAACCTGCTGGGCGGCGAGGCGGACCGCGGCGTCAGCACCTGGTGAGCAACGTCTCGACCGTCGTCGCCGTGTCGTGCGGGGCGTCGACGTCGACGAGGTGGACCAGGCCTGAGGCGGCGATCGACTGGGCCCGCTGGTCGGCGTCGGCGCCACGGACCGCGGCGGCGATCTCGTCGGCGGCTCGTCCGGTCCCGGCCACCACGACCAGCGGCCGGCGGGCCTCGACGCTGTGCCGGGCGTCGTCGTAGGTGACGTTGCCGCCGTTGACCACGAGGGTGGCGCTGGCCCGCGCCCCGGCGGCTGTGCCCGCCACGGCGGCGATCCACGGCGACTCGTCGCCCCACTGCCGGCCGGGCACCAGCAGTATCGCGCGGTGGTGCGGGTCGAGTGGGGCGGCGTCCTGGTTCGTGGGTGTCCGGCCGGGGACGGTGACCGTCCCGGAGGCGGCGACCCCGAGCAGCACGACGTCCGTGCCCTGTACCGCCTCGCCCATCACTTTCATGACGCCGGAGTCGGTTCCTCCGTCGACCACCAGGACGCCGTGCCGGGAGAGCACGGGGACGACGTGGTCGCGCAGCAGGTCCCGCAGCGCGCGCAGGTGCTGCTCGTCCATACCGGCCGCGCCGCCGACGCTCACCAGGACGGGGCGTTCACCGCCGAGCCCGAGGCTCGCCAACGCGCCCGGGACCTCCGACCGGTCGGTGACGTGGAGCACCTGCGGGCCGGTCTGCTCGGTCATGGCCTCGACTGTAGGACTATTCGGGACGTCCGAGACGTGACGGCGTGCCTGCGACCGGTAAGGATGACCTCCACGGATGGGGCCGGGGCAGGGAGGAGCAGTTCGTGAGACCTGCATTGCTGCGACGCGTGCCGTCGCTGAGGTCCGCGGCGTGGTCCGTCCCCGTCCTGCCCGCGGATGCCGCCGAGCGATACCCCGGGCTGGCGGATGACCTGGACGCCGTGCGGGACTACCTCGCCCCCGCCTTCGACGAGCTCGACCGGACGGCGCTGCAGCAGCAGAACCGCTACCGGCGCCAGCGCCTGCTCGTGTCCCTCGGCGCGGCACTGGTCACCGGGCTGGGCGGGCTGGAGGCGGGGTTCCCCCGGCAGTGGTGGCCCGGCGTGGTGCTCGGCGTGGTCAGCGCTTCCGTTGCGGCCGGCAGCCGGGTGGGCAGGGAGCGGACCGTTCACGAGGAGTACCTCACGGCCCGGGTCCAGGCGGAGCGGCTGCGTGCCCTGCACTTCCGCTACCTGTTCGCGAGACCGCCCTTCGACGGCGCCGACGGGGAGCGCCGCCTGGCGCTGCGCCGCGCGGTCAGTGCCGTCAGGAACGGGAAGGAGCCGTCGTGACCGCCCGGGACGACGATTTCCGCCGCCTCTATCGCGCCGAGCGGATCGCCAACCAGTTGCAGTGGTATCGCGACCGAAGCGCCGAGTATCGGGCCGCCCACGACCAGGCGATCCTGGTGCGCAACGGGCTGCTCTGGGTGGCCGCCGTCTGCGGCGTCGTCGGCGTCGCCCCCGTCGGGGAGGCGGCCCGGAGCGTGCTCGGCCTCTCGGCGGCGCTGCTGGCGGCGCTCGCCACGGTGGTCACCGGCTTCGAGACGCTGGTCGATTTCGACGCCGTGCGCAAGCTCTACGACGATGCCGCCGCCAACCTCGACCTGGTGGACATCGACTGGGACGCCGCGAGTTCGGCCGAGCTGTCTGAGCTCGTCGAGCGCGTGGAAGGGGTCCTGGAGAGCGAGAACGGCCGCTGGGGTCAGCTGCTGCGCGCCTCGGCGTCGGCCACGGCCCCGGCGGAAGAGGCGGGACAGGCGGGAGCTGGCCCGCCTGAGCGGTGAGCGACCACGAGGGGGGACGACATGGGGTATCTGGAGCGCATCGGCAGGCCGGGACCCAAGAAGCTGCTGGCCCTGGACGGGGGCGGGATCCGCGGCGCTCTGACCGTGGAGATCCTCGCGCAGATCGAGGACCTGTTGCGCCGTAGGACGGGCGCGGGCGCGGGCTTCGTGTTGGCCGACTACTTCGACTACGTGGCGGGCACCAGCACTGGCGCGATCATCGCCGCGTGCCTCGCGCGCGGGATGTCCGTGGCGGAGGTCACCCGGCTGTACACCGAGCACGGGGAAGCGATGTTCGACCGCGCCTTCCTGCTGAAGCGGTTCGAGTACCGGTATGACTCCCGGCGCCTGCAGGACATGCTGCAGCGCAAGCTGGGCCACGACACGACGCTGGGCGAGGAGACCCTGCGCACGCTGCTCATGATGGTGCTGCGCAACGCGAGCACCGACTCCCCGTGGCCGTTGAGCAACGCCCCCGGCGCGAAGTACAACCAGCCGGGCCACCCGGACTGCAACCTGCGGATCCCGCTGTGGCAGCTGGTCCGGGCCAGCACGGCCGCCCCGACGTACTTCCCACCCGAGCTCATCGACATCGGGACCCGCACGTTCGTGTTCGTCGACGGCGGGGTGACGATGTACAACAACCCCGCCTTCCAGCTGTTCCTGATGGCGACGTTGCCCGAGTACGGGCTGGGCTGGCCGACGGGTGAGGGCAGGCTGCTGCTGGTGTCGGTCGGGACGGGGACGGCGGCGAAGGCCGACGACCACCTCCGACCGGAGGACATGAACCTGTTGTACAACGCGAGCTCGGTGCCGGCCGCCCTCATGGCGGCCGCCCTGCACCAGCAGGACCTGCTGTGCCGGGTCCTCGGCCGGTGCCGATTCGGGCCGCCGCTGGACCGGGAGGTCGGGGCCCTGCTCACCCCGCAGGGAATCCTCGGGGTGCGGCTCATGACGTACCTCCGGTACTGCCCGGACCTGACCGAGGAGGGCCTGGAGGCGCTGGGACTGACAGACATCGACCCCGAGGACGTGCAGCGCCTCGACAGCGTCGACCACATCGACGACCTGCGGCGGGTCGGGCGGGCCGCCGCGCAGCAGTACGTCAAGGACGAGCACTTCAGGGGGTTCCTGTGACCGACGACGACGGGCTGCGGCCGTTGTGCTTCGTGCTCATGCCCTTCGGTCAGAAGGACGACGAGAACCGCCGCACGATCGACTTCGACGCCGTGTACACCGACATCATCAAGCCGGCGGTCAGCGCGGCCGGGATGGATTGCATCCGCGCCGACGAGGAGAAGGTCGGCGGCATCATCCACAAGCCGATGTTCGAGCGGCTGCTGCTGTGCGAGTACGCCGTCGCCGACCTCACCACGGCGAACGCGAACGTGTTCTATGAGCTCGGGATCCGCCACGCGCTGCGGCCCTTCACCACGGTGCTCGTCTCGGCGCAGGGCTCCCCACTCCCGTTCGACCTCAAGCCGGTCCGGATGCTGCACGCCTACCAGCTGGACGACGCGGGCTCGCCGGCGTCGCCCGCGGGCGACGTCACGGTGCTCACGGACCAGCTGCGCCAGGTGCACCAGGCCCGGGAGCGGTCGGTGGACAGCCCGGTCTACCAGCTGCTGAAGACCCTGGACGACTGGCAGATGCCCGACGCCGCCGGGGTCGAGGCGTTCCACGACCGCATGACCCGTCTCGAGGAGCTGCACGACCGGCTCCGCGCCGCCAAGGACACGGCCGAGTCCGCGGGACCCGACGCCGCGAAGGCGGAGCTGGTCGACTTCGAGCGCGCGCTCGGCCCGCTGAAGGACGCCACGCTCGGCCTCGCCGTCGAGCTGCTCCTCGCCTACCGCGGCGTGCAGGCATTCAACGAGATGATCGCGCTCTACCGTCGGCTCCCGGCGGAGATCTCCCGGCTGCCCATGGCCCGCGAGCAGTACGCCCTGGCGCTCAACCGCTCCGGCAAGCCGGCGGAAGCGATCGCGGTGCTCAAGCGCCTCATCGACGAGCGCGGCCCGAGCAGCGAGACCTGCGGCATCCTCGGCCGGGTCCACAAGGACCGCTGGGAGGCCGCACGCGAGGCCGGCAGGACGGTCCAGGCCGAGGGCCACCTCGAGGAGGCCATCGATACCTACGTGCAGGGCTTCGAGGTCGACTGGCGCGACTACTACCCCGGGATCAACGCCGTCGAACTCATGACCCTGCGCGACCCGTCCGACCCACGGATCGCGACGCTGCTGCCCGTCGTCCGCTACAGCGCGCAGCGCGCCGTCGCACGGTCACCCGACTACTGGGGCTACGCCACCATGCTCGAACTCGCGATCCTTACCGAGAACGCCGAGGACGCCCGCCACTGGCTGCGCAAGGCGCTCGTGGTCACCCACGACGGGTGGATGGTCTCCTCGACCGCCGAAAGCCTGCGCCGCATCCTCGCCGCCAAGCGGCGCGCGGGCGCCGACCTGCCCTGGCTCGAGGAGATCGTCACCGAGCTGTCCGCGGCCGGGACAGGATGACCTCGAGGACGGCGGAGCCCGGGCCACCGCTTGTGCCCCTGTCCCACCAGGGGCGAAGCTCGTCGTACGCCGCGCAAGCCTGAAGCAAGGGCTGCGGGCGGCCGGGAATGTCGCTCGCCAGCTGTCGGTCAGCCACGGCAAGCTCGGGGAGGTCGCGGTAGCGGCCGGGGACCTGACCGCGGCGGCCACCGCCTACCAGGCCGGGCGTTGACTCGCAGCCGCACGTTCCTGGGCGTCCGCTACCGGCGGATCGCCCGCCGTCGGGGCAAAGGCAAGGCCATGGTCGCGGTCGGCAACTCGATCCTGACCATCGTCTGGCATCTGCTGTCCGATCCCGAGGCCGTCTTCTGCGATCTGGGCGCGGACTACTACGAGACCCGGATCAACGCCGAACGCCAGGCCCGTAACCTCGCCGCCGCCCTCGAAGCCGTCACCGGCCAGAAGATCATCATCTGCAACGGCAAGGCCATCGTGATCGGCCCCGCTGCAGCCTGACGCAGGCCCACACCGAACCCGGCTCCGCTGCGCTACGCCGGTGCCTTCGGCCTGCCCACTCACCTTTGGATTCTCGGGTCAGTTACATGGATCACGCGGTGACCAGCCGAACCACCCCACGGGACTTGACCGGGGCATGGTTCGTCCGTCGAGGGCCGATGCCGCGCTCTTCGATGCCTCCTGTGAGTGGTGGCGTAGCTGCGCCGGCTGCCGGTCAACGGTCGGAGGTGGGACTGAAGTCCCGCGCAGCTGAGAATCTCTTGGCCAACCGGCACTTCCTTGGCAGCGAGCAGCACCCGGCTGACCCTCGACACACCCGCCCAGCGCTAGCATGGCCTGTGATCCGTCTGCCGTCCAGACAGATGCTCAAGCGGGCCATCGGCTCGAATGCCCACTGCCAGTACCCTGCCTTCGGCGCACCTCGAGAGATCTCACGCCACGAGGTTGTGATGACACGATCCTGGTTCTCCCGCGTCGACACGGTGCTGTCGACCGCTCGCCCGAGGAAGCCGACATGTACTTCCTGAGCTACGCGAGCGAGGACGAGGCGGTTGCCCTTGAGATCGGCGCACTGTTGCGAGCCAGCAATATCGAGACGTTCGTGTGGAATGACCTGCGGGGCGAGGACCTGATCCGGCACATCGAGACGCCGATCAACGAATGCGAGGGTTTCCTGGCGCTTCTCTCAGAGGACTACTTGGCCTCGTTCTGGTGTCGCAAGGAATGGGGGCTGGCGATCCACCGCGAGCAGGCGCTTCAGGAGAGGGATCCCGACACCTCCCTCATACGCGTGTTGAGGGTGAGCGACATGGCGGCCGGCCAGGGAGGGTTCGCACGGACTTACGACATGCTCGACTGCACCACCTCACAGCTCAGGAGAACGGCAGTTCAGCACCTCCTCGGGAACCCCCCCGGGCGCCTTCGCGGGGCGGCTGGTCCAGCTCTAGCGGTTACCGACATTTCCGACCTCCCGACGTTCCGCAATCGCGACGATGAACTCGAGCGTGTACTCCGGGGGCTCACAACGACAGGCGGCCCTCTCTTCTGGCTCGTCGTGTCTCCGTCTCAGCTCGGCAAGACATGGTTCATGGACCGCCTCGTTGTCAGGCTTCTCGAGGAGCAGAGCACTTGGAGAACCCGCCTGGTCGATGTGCGCCACTTCGATGACCTGGACCGACGGGATGCCGAGCTCCTGCTGTCGCGGCTCTTCGGCACCACGCGCGACGTCGTGGCAGGACCCGCTGCTGTCCGCGGCATCGCCCAACAGCTGCTTCGAGTCGGGGAACCCCACCTGTGCATGCTGGACAGCGCCGAACTACTCGACCGGGCCACGGCCTACCGGCTTCGGGAGACGATCGGGGCGGTCCACCAGCAGCTCCAGCGATCCGGGATCATGACCGTGCGGCTCGGCTTCGTGGTCGCCAGCCGGCGCGAGGCGGACTGGCGCGGCGTGCCACCAGTCCCTCGCCTGTCCGTCCAAGGGCTGAGCGAGTTCAAGCTCGACGTCATAACCGATGCCTTGCGCGACCTCTCGCATCGCATGGGCCGCCGAGTCGGTCCAGCAGAACTCGACCGGGAGGCCAGACGCGCTCATCGGCTGACGGAAGGCCTTCCTGCCCTCCTCGTGAGTTGCCTCCGATGGATCAAGGACGAACAATGGGTCGGCGTTGACCGGCTTGATTCCAGGGAAGTATTCGACGAGATCGTGCGTCCGTACATCCAGCGGGCGCTGCTATCGCGCGACAGTCTGTTCCCACGCTCCGATCCTCAGGATGAGCGCCGACGCGACGCCCTGATCGAGGCCTTTCACGTCCTCGCGCCGTACCGTCTGTTCACGCTGTCCCACCTGCGGCATCACCTCGACGAGGACTGTGAGTTCAAGGAGGCTCTGGACCTTGCTCAGTGGTCGATAGAGGATCTCTGGCGGGCCGTGGGCCGCACGGCGCTGCTCATGCGGCCGCTCGATGAGCCGTGGCAGGAGATCCATGGCGCAATTCGACGACTGGTCTATCGGCACTTCTACAAGTCGGACGAGGACAGCATCGACGCCCATCGCCGAGCACGCGACTTCATGAGCGTTTGGACCACAGCGCAAGTCGGCAAGGAGCAGATCGTCGGGCTTGTGGAGTCACTTTGGCACGAGGCGTCGATCCTCGATCTGTCTCGCCCAGCAGACTCGGCCGACCAACTGCGGCAGACGGCCCAGCGGCTCGTCGACTCGTTGGCGCCCTCGGATGCCTACACCGTCGACGAATTGCGTGAGGCGGCGGCGCGTCGCGTTGAAAGGGACGAGGAACTCGAGGACCTGCTGAGCTTCGTTCCCCATTTCTTCTACCAGCTGATCCGGGATCTGGAGGGGGGAAAGCCGTGACCGAGGTATCGATGTTCCCCGCGTACATGCCGCGCGTCGAGGAAGAGAAGTACGTACGCGCCGAGGCTGCCAAAGTGCAGCAGGAGAAGACGAGCCGAGTGCTGCTGCTGTACGGCCCGGGTGGCATCGGCAAGACGTCGCTGGTTCGCGCACTCGCCGCTGACGACCAACCTGGCCAGCACCTGCGCTGGCTGGACCCGATCGACATCGACGACCCAGAGTACTGGCTGCTGTCCACCTTGGAGCGCAAGGTCGCCCGGCAGCTCGACCCGCAGAACGAGTACTTCGGCGAATACTTCCAGTACGTCTCCCGCCTGCCGAGTTACACCCGCCAGCGCATCGCCCACGAGACCGTCGTCAGCCATCTCGGCCGCATCAAGCGAGTCTTCGTGGACTGCTACACCCAGTTCGTCCGGGAGACCGACACCACGGTGGTGCTGTTCTTCGACACGGTGGAGACCATCCGCGGCGTGTACTTGGTGTACACCCTCACCCAATGGATGAAGGCTCTCCCGGGAACCCTGTTCGTCCTGTCCGGACGCCCACCGGCGCAGGGGTCCGAGGACCCGATCGAGGTGGAGCTGCGAGATCCGCATCAACAACTGCCCGTCACAACTTTGCGACTGGGCGAGTTCACGCAACAGGCTGCGCTCGACTACCTGGCTCTCAGCCCCATCGCCGACGGACTCAGCGATGACGAACGCGAGAAGCTCGTGCTGCTCGCTCGGGGGCATCCTCTCTGGCTGGCCTTTGCCATCTCGTACATCACCGAGAAGGGCGTGCCTGCGGAGGTTACCGACACATCCGTCGAGGAGGTTCGCCGCCTCGTGCCGTATCAGGGGGGGATGGGCACAGAGGGTCAGCGGCTCCATGAGGAGTTCAAGCGGCGCCTTGTCACGCCCTACCGCGAAGTGGACTTCTGGCATGACGCCGTCAAGCGTCTTGCGGTCGTGCGGCAAAGCGTCAGCAAGCCGGTCTGGGAAAGACTCATGAACGATCGTCAGCTTCCACGAGACTCCGAGACCGTTGACGAGGCGTGGGAGACACTGCTGGCGATTCCCTGGATACGCACTCGGCTCAATCGCCAACAGGTGAACCTGCACGACGCCGTCGCCGAGGAATTGGCGCACAAGATCATTCCTTTGCACGATCGGGATCAGACCTGGCGAAGAGACCTGTGGACGAAGGCTGCCCATATATATCGGGATCTGACCGAGGCGCCGGAGGCCGAGGTGACCCGCGAGCTCGACGAGCTCGACGAAGCCCTGGGCCACCTCGACGCCCGCAAGCTCCAGTTGACCCGTGAGGGCCGCGCTCCTACCGCGCAGGAGGAGGCGGAGGAGAGCGAGTTCATCCAGGAGGTCGCACGTCTGGACGCCCGGAAGCGTGCGATCGACCAGTTCAGGGCGGTGGGCTTCTACTACCAGCTCCTCTACGACTTCCCGGGCGGGTCGGCACGGTTCCTCGAACTGTTCGACGAGGCGAGGAGGGAGCGCGACGTCTTCCTTCAGGACAGGCTCGCACTGGAAATGCAGCGATTCCTCCCGAGCGACACGCGCCCTGAGGGTGTGGACGACGTGATCAGGGGTGTCATCACGGAGTTCCACCGCTGGCTCGCCTCCGATGGAAGCGACTGGTTCATCCAGGTCGGCACCAGCGTGGCCGGGTATCTCGTCGAGAACGAGAAGCCGGGCGCCGCCCTGGCGCTGCTCGACAGGCTGCCGCGGGGTGACGACGGCACGAGCTTCCGCATGAGCATCCTCAAGGGAAATGCCCTCCTGCGCATGCCCGGCCGGACGGCGGATGGGCTCACACACTTCTTGGAGGGCAGGAGGCTGGCCGAGATACTGAGGACGCCCGACCGCCATCGCCGCTTGGCTGAGGCCCACAAGGAACTCGGCTTCTACTACCGAAATCAGGGCCTCTGGCCAGAGGCGGACAGCGCCTACGAAACCGCCCGCGACTCCTTGCTGGCAAGCGGGGCGGCGACCTTCCCGGATGAGGACCGGGAGGAAATGGCCTCCATCCAGACGAACTGGGCCTACGTCAAGGGCTTGCGCGGCCAGTACCTCGACGGAGCTAATCTTGTCGAAAGCGCCATCAACGTGCGGCACCGCTTGGCCAAGCCGCAGGGCGAGGGAATCTCGTGGAGCGTGCGCGGAGAGTTGTACCGTTTCGAACGCCATTTCGAGAAGGCATGGGAATCCTATGCCGAGGCAGAGCAGATCTTCAACGGTCTGCGCGACTGGCCGTGGCTGGGAATCATCTACCAGGAGCAGGCTAGCTGCCTCTTCCAAGCATCGCGCGAGAGCGCACACGTATCCATCGGCCGGGATCCGATGGACCAGGCGAAGCGCCTGATCCTGCGGGCGCTGGACATCTGTCACGATCAGAATCTCAGGGGCTACCCATCC
This sequence comes from Kineosporiaceae bacterium, assembly GCA_049283855.1. Classification (GTDB taxonomy): domain Bacteria; phylum Actinomycetota; class Actinomycetes; order Actinomycetales; family Kineosporiaceae; genus JADJPO01. The sequence goes on along the minus strand of JBAPWU010000251.1, from coordinate 2,627 downwards.
GCACTGAACCGCGCCGGGCGGATATTCGGGGCGGAAGACGTCGACGCAGGCCTGAGATACTTGAGCGAGGGAATCGAGCAGGCGCGGCGCCTCTCGGACGGCTGGTTCCTGCTGGCGAACCTCATCGAGTACGTCGATCTCTGCTATCACAACTGGGAGAAGACTCGTCGGCCGCACTACCGTGACGGCATAGAGGCGCGCCGGCCCGACATCGAGCAGGCGGTCGAGGACTACGCCTTCCCTGATCTCGAGGGCCGGTGGCAGTTCATCCTGGGCGGCCTGGCCGTGCACCAGGGTCTGGAAACAGATGACCCCCAACAGTTCGGGGATGCCCTCGAACACTTCACCAGAAGCTTCGCCCTGATGGCGCGCGGAAACATCGGCTCGTCCGGGGCCTATGCCGTCCCCGAGCATTTTCAGGAGCTCCATTCGCTCCTCCTGTTGCTTCCCCCCACCGTGCGAACACAGTGGCTAGCCCACCTACACAGCGCTTGGAGCAGGCTCGACGAGGGGTCGACGCTGCTGCTCGCCAGATTGCAGGAGCTCTACTGATCTCCGCCTCGGCGGCCGCCCGACCCGTCCATGGAGACGTGAACATGCGATCGATTGAACCCCTGCCTCGCGCGGAGACGCTCTGCAGCGACGATGTCCCCGGCGATGCGACGATGCTGCTGCACGCATGCGAGGACTGCGCGTGCGCCGTGAGCGAGGCATCGCCACCGGTCGGCGCCAGTCGCGCGGTCGCGCTGTCCGCCAAGCCTGGGCAACCGTGGGTCGTGGATCCGGACGTCGTCCGGGTCCCCGTCGGACGTCAGCGGACCGCCCTGTTCAATCCGCGAGCTTGCGGCGGCGTCGTCGTCGTGAACGACTGGGCAGCGCAGATCTGCGGCTTCCTGGAACACCCTGCATCCATTCCCGCGACCCTCGACGCCTTTTCGACGCGCCTGACCGGTACCGAAGAAGCGCTCGCCAAGCTCGACCAGGCGCAGATCATCTACGCGGCGGCCGAAGGACCTCGCGTCGGCGTCGACGACACCAGGGTCCTGACGGCATGGCTGCACATCACGAATGCCTGCAACCTGCGATGCTCGTACTGCTACCTCCGCCAAACGAACGAGGCGATGAATGAGGCGACGGGGCAGGCGGCGATAGCGGCAATCATGACTTCCGCGGCGTCACAGGGATTTTCTGCAGTGCGCCTGAAGTACGCGGGTGGGGAGGCGGCGCTCAATGCGCCCGTCCTGCAAGCCGTACATCGATACGCGCAGGACCTGGCGCGCTCGCACGGCATCGGCCTCTCGGCGGTGCTGCTCACCAACGGCGTCCACATCCCGCAAACGCTGCTGGACTGGCTCAAGTCGCAGGACGTGGGCGTCGCAGTATCGCTCGACGGTCTCGGCGCCTACCACGACGTCCAACGACCCCGCGCCAACGGCGCTGCGTCCTCGGGCTCGGTCGAGCGGGCAATCCACAGGCTCGTCGAGTCCGGCCTTGCGCCACACCTGTCCATCACCATCACGCGGCTCAACGCCCCCGGCCTGGCCGATCTAGTGCGATTCGCACTCGAGCGCGATCTGACCTTCAGCTTCAACTTCTACCGCGAGACACCTGGTCGGACGACGAACCTGCACTGCACACCTGCGGAGTTGCTCAGCGCCCTCGGGCGGTCGTTCGAGGTCATCGAGGAACTCATGCCACGGTGGAGCGTCCTCGGCTCGATCCTCGACCGCGGTCAACTTCTCCGTCGGCGCGAGCGCGCTTGCGGTGCGGGACTGGACTACCTGGTCATCGATCAGCGTGGGAAGCTCGCGCGCTGCCACATGACGATCGAGGAGACGATCGGCGATGTGTTCTCCGGGGACGACATCCTGACGAGGGTTCGTGGGGGCGACGCCACACGGCTGTTCCCGTCGGTCGATCGCAAGACAGGCTGCGACGCGTGCATCTGGCGCTATTGGTGCGCGGGGGGCTGTCCCCTCGCCACCCAAGGAATCAAAGGCACGACGGCAGAAAGATCCCCGCGCTGCGAGGTCAACCAGCAGCTGTACCCCCAGGCACTTCGACTCGAAGGCCTGCGCCTCGTCAAGTACGCGGTGCCCCACCAGGCGTCAGGGCGCTGACGGGCTGCCAGCCAGCGTTCGAGGCGACAGCGTCACCAGGATCACCTTCACGTCGAAGTAGGACCAATCTGCGTCCTCCGACCACTGGTTCACCGCCTGCGCGTCACAGGCCTTGACCCCGCCACCGCAGATGGAAGGCATCGCCGTCGTTGCCGCCGCCGCCAGTTCGAGTACGTCTACTACGCCCTGCGCGACCACCACGTGTGCGCCCTGGCGCCGACCAAGGCCACACCAGCCAGTCGCCGAACCGCCAACATCGGCGGCTCCGCGCGGGTCGCATGAGCCGCCCAAGGACTGGTCGACGCGCGGTCGTGCAGGTCATGACCCCCACAGCGCACCGCCGCGGCGCGCTTCAGCGGCAGCACCGGTGTGGTCGAACCCCTAGCCATCCCGGTCACCAAGGCCGACGTGCCCGACAGCGTGGGCCAACACGAGCGGTCTGCGCAGATCCGCCGAACGCTGAGTCGATAGGAGCGTCGAGATCTGCCCCTGCTTTGAGACGGCATT
>JBAPWU010000250.1:0-8172 GCA_049283855.1 Kineosporiaceae bacterium | reverse complement strand
GATCCCGAGCGCCTCGCCGTTGACCCTGGGCGAGGCGAGCGCCGACACCGCCGCCGCCGCTCTGCCCGACCCGGCGGGGGCGGCGATCACCGGGTACCTCGGCGCGGGGGCGGAGGGCAAGGCACTGCTCGTGGTCGGTCAGGAACTCGTCGACGCCCTGGCCGGAACCCCCTTCGGCGCCGTCGAGCCCGCCCAGGCGCTCAAACCGGCCCTGGAGACCATCGCCTCCGAACTGGGCGGCCGCCTCGACGGCGACCCGACCGCGATCGGGGTCGAGGACTGCCTCGAGGTGCTGACCGGTGGCAACACGGTGCTGATGCCGTTGATGCTGGACGGCGTCGTCGCGGCCTTCGTCGGGGTGAGCCTGAGCGAGCCGCCCGCCGCGGCGGGCGCCACCGCCGCCTCGGCCGGGAACAGCTGGGGCATCGACATGCTCCGCGACGTCGAGATGGAGGTCACCTGCGAGCTCGGCCGCACCCGGATGACCGTCCGCCAGTTGCTCGCCCTGGCGCCGGGCGACGTGGTCGAGCTCGACCGCCTGGCCGGGTCACCGGCCGACCTGCTGGTCAACGGGACCCTCCTCGCCCGGGGCGAGGTGGTCGTCGTCGACGAGAGCTTCGGGCTGAGGATCACCGAGATCGTCACCCAGGACGCCACATGAGGCACCCATGAACGCCACCGGGGACCTGGCGATGCTGGGCAGGGTCAGCATCTCCCTGGTCATCGTGGTGGTCCTGGCGCTGATCGTCGCCCGCGTCGCCCGCCGGGCCACGGTCCGCGGGCCGGGTGCCGGCGTCCGGGTGCTCGACCGGGTGGGCCTGTCCCGCGAGGCCAGCCTGGCGGTGGTCGAGGTCGCCGGCTCGGCACTGGTGCTCGGCGTCACGGCGCACTCGGTGTCCCTGCTCACCACCCTGGACGCGGCGTCGCGGAGCAGCGCCCCGCCGTCGTCGTCGACCACCGCCGAACCTGCGCTGCCGGTTGCCCGGCAACGGATCACCGGCACCGGATCGGTCCTCGACCCGCGCACCTGGAAGCAGGCCGTGGAGGCTCTCCGCGACCGGACGGTGCGCCGGTGAGTGTCTCGCGCGCCGTCCGGATCCTGCTGGTGGTCGCCCTCGGGGCCGCCCTGGTGCTCTGGGGAGCGGGCCTGGCCGAGGCCGCGGTGTCGGCGCCGACCCCGGTGCCCACCCCGAGCGCCCCGATCCCGCCGAGCACCGCCGATCCCTCGATCGTGGTGAGCGTGCCCGGGCAGCCCAGCCGCGTCGTCCAGTTGATCGTGCTGGTCACCGTGATGGGCGTGGCCCCGGCCCTGCTGCTGCTGTGCACCGCCTTCACCAAGATCGTCGTCGTGCTGTCGCTCACCCGCAGCGCGATCGGCACCCAGAGCGTGCCCCCGAACCAGGTCCTGGTCGGCCTGGCCCTGTTCCTGTCCCTGTTCGTGATGGGCCCGACCGTCGACGCCATGCAGGAGAAGGCGATCGGCCCGTACATGAGCGGGGCGAAGACGGCCTCGCAGGCCTACACGGACGGCGTGGTGCCGCTGCGCGAGTTCATGCTCTCCCACACCCGGGACCAGGAGCTCGCGCTGATGACCAAGGCCGGCGGCGAGGAACTGCCCAAGACCCGGGCCGACGTGGGCCTGCGGGCCCTGGTGCCCGCCTTCGTGATCAGTGAGCTGCGCGGGGCCTTCATCATCGGGTTCGTGATCTTCATTCCGTTCCTGGTGGTCGACCTGGTGGTCAGCGCCATCCTGATGTCGCTCGGCATGGTGATGCTGCCGCCTGCCCTGGTCTCGCTGCCGTTCAAGCTGCTGCTGTTCGTCCTGGTGGACGGCTGGACCCTGATCGTGACCACCCTGCTCGCCACCTATCGCTGAGGCAGAGGCCATGTCGGACAACGTGATCCAGATCGTCGCCGCCGCCCTGCTCACCGCGGCGAAGATCGCCGGGCCGGTACTGATCTCGACCCTGGTGATCGGGCTGCTGCTCTCCATCGTGCAGTCGGCCACGCAGATCCAGGAGCAGACCCTGACCTTCCTGCCCAAGCTCGCGATCTCCGCGATCGTGCTCGTGGTGACCGGCGCCTGGTGCCTGCGGGTGCTCACCGCGTTCACCACGCACCTGTTCGAGATGGTGCCCACCCTGCTCGGCTCCTGAACCAGGTTCACTCCCCTGCGCGGTCAAGCGGGGCGGCACCCCGTCGATGACGAACTCATCACCATGTCGTCGCAGGGGGAGAACCGACCATGCACAGCTGGGTCCGACGCCGTCTTGCCGCAGCCGTCGTCTCACTGGCGGTAGCCGCCCCCCTGGCCGCGATCGCCCCGGCCGAGGCGGCGGTCGCCCTGCCGGGCGGCCGGCCCGGGTTCGTGGTCAGCGTGATCGGCGGCAAGGTGAACGCGATCGCCGTGCGCCTGGCCATGTATCAGTTCAGCACCAGCGGCGCGGTGACCCAGCAGTACTGGACCTGGCGGCAGAACGCCATCACCGGCAAGGACCAGGGCTACTGGACCAAGCCGTCGAGCGGCTACTCGACCACCGGATGCCTGCGCCAGTGCCCGATCCGCGCCCCCTACGGGTTCCAGAGCGGCGGGAACGGCCACCGCGCCGGCGGCCGGTTCTCGGTCTCCGGCGGGGTGCTGACCATCCGCTGGAGCTGGGGCTCGGTGGAGAGGTGGCGGATCAACACCGGCAAGCCCGGGGTCGTCGGCGCCACCCTGATCACGACCGACCGGCACGCCCGTGGCTGGGGCCTGGGCTCCAACGCCGGCCTGGCCCGTGCCGTGGACGCCCGGGCGATCTACGACACCGGATGGCTGACCGGGCCCTGGGCGCAGAACTCCTACGGCAGCAGCACCACCTTCAGCCGGGTCGGGTTCAACCCGCCCGACCACTCCCTGTGCGGCAACGGCGTGTGCATCCAGGGCAAGAAGGTGACCGCTGACGACAAGCGCGCCTGGTACTCCTCCTACTACGCCGCCAACCCGGCCAAGGACGGCCGCAAGGTCTTCCACAACTTCCAGCTCGGCACCGTGCAGCAGATGGAGTCCCCCGAGTCGGTCTGCATCAGCGGAGGCGGCGGGCACACCGAGGCGATGCTGCAGGCCCTCGACGACAACGGTCGCCTGGTCGGGCTGGTGGGCGTCGAGGCCAGCCTGAGCCAGCAGAAGGCCGGGCAGGCCGTGGTGACCGCCTTCGCCATGGTGAAGTCGACCCTGCAGACCTCCGGCACGCCGCTGCTGCGCTGACGCCGTGCCGACCCCGGGAGCGGTCTCGAGATCTGCCTCACCGAGGCATGGGTACCGCTTGGGTCACGCGCCCGTCGTGCCGAAGAAGCAGCCCATGGGGAACCGTCTGCTCGGTCGTGGTCGTCGCTGCTGGACCTGCGTGAGCCTCGGTCTGGTCCTGCTCGCGGCGACGGCCCTCGCCCCGGCACCCGCCATGGGTGCCTCGGGGGGCTGCGGCGGGGTCATGCCCGCCGGTTTCGCGATCGCCCGGGGAGTGCCCTACTCCACCGACCCGTTCTTCGGGGGCAGCACCTCGTTCAACCCCCAGACCGTCGCCCTGTTCACGTCGGCGGCGCTCAAGGACACCCGCAACACCGCGGCTCAGCGACTGTGCTGGGCCGGGGTCGGCACGCAGGCGATGCTGGACCACTCGACGACCTTCACCACCGAGCAGGGAGCGTCGGCCCGCGCCTATCCCTACCTCTCGGACTTCTCGGCCCACCCCACGACCCCGACGCTGCGGGCCCCCTGGTACTCCGCGCTCGGCCAGTCCTCCTGCCTGGACGTCATGATGCGGATGTACACGGCCACGAAGAAGCCCGTCTACCTCGAGTACGCGCGCCAGTCCTTCGAGGTGTTCACCGTGCGCGGGGGCCCCTACGCCGTCGTGACCGAGGACCGCGGGATGACGTACCTCCAGGAGTACGTGACGGCTCCGGACACCTACGTGCTCAACGGGAACAACGAGGCCCTCTACGTGCTCCACCAGTGGGCGCGCACCAGTGACGACCCGCGCGCGGCGGACCTGGTCTCGGCGGTCGCCGCGGCCCTGGAACGCACGCTGCCCCTGCACGAGATCCGCTCGCCCATCGGCCTGGTGACCTCCTACGACCTGCTGCGCGGCGCCACCCCGGCCGCTCCGTTGCGGGTGACCGGCACCGTCACCGTGCATCAGGCCGGGGTGTCCGAGGGCGGCCACATGCTCTCCTCGCTCGCGATCCCCGTGGTCAGGCCACCCACGGCCGCCGCCAACGTCCTGGTGAATCCCCGGCTGGCCACCGGGCCCACCTCGCGGGTGCCCACCGGCTGGAGGTCGGGCACTCCCCGGGCCATGACCCGCGTCGGCTCACCGTTCCCGGCGCTGAGGCTGAGCTCCACCTCCACGAGCACCACCGTCTACCAGGACATCCCGGCCGCCTCGGTCCGCCCCTCGACCCGCTACCGGCTCTCGGTCAAGGGCGCCCTGGTCCGCCGCGGCGCCGTGGCGTCGTCCTCGTTGCTCACCTCACTGGTGGCGACCTGCCCGAGCGGCGCACGGATGCTGGCCAGGTCGCAGATCCGCTGGACCGGGGCACCGAACTGGATCGACGTGGTCGGCACGACCCCCACCGCCCGCTGCCCGCTCCGGGTGATGCTGACCGCCCAGTACCCGGCGGCGACCACGGTGGACCTCGCCGAGATCTCCCTCGCCCCGGCGGAGGTGCAGGGCACCTCCGCCGTGCCGCGGTACCCGGTGTCCGTCCTGGACCACCCCACGCTCGACCTGGCGCTCACCTACTCGGGAACCGGCGCCCTGCAGGCCTACGCGAGCGGCCGCTGGTGGACGTTGACCCGGCTCGCCGCCGGCAACCGGGCCCGGATCGACTACCGCGTGCCCGGGTGGATCCAGGGTCGCAACATCAACCTGCGCTACCACGAGCACCACGTCCAGGAGCTCGACGTCCTGGCGAGGGCCCTCGGCTGCGCGGTCTGCAAGACCTACGGCCGGCGCTGGCTGGACGTCGCGCCGGGTGAGTGGCCCCGGCTGACCTCCCTGTCCTGATCACCGCGCGTGATTCACCCGGCTGCGGCCTCAATGAACGGCGCCCGCAGGTCGATCCACTGCTCATCACCATGTCGCCTCGCCGGGGAGAGCACAGCATGCGCAGCTGGGTCGGACGTCGTCTCGCCGCTTCCGTTCTCGCTCTGGCCGCACTGGTCCCGCTGGCCGCAGCGCCACCCGCCGCGGCGAGTGTGGCGCTGCCCTGGGGCAAGTCCGGGTACGTGGTCAGCACCATCGGCGGCAGCGTCAACGCGATCGGCGTCCGCCTGGCTATGTACCAGTTCCGCTCCACCGGAGTGGTCACCCAGCAGTACTGGTCCTGGCGGCAGGACGCGATCTCGGGCAAGGGCAACGTGTCCTGGACCAAGCCGCCCAGCGGCTACACCACCACCGGCTGCCGCCGCGAGTGCCCGATCCGGGCGCCCTACGGCTTCCAGAGCGGCGGCTGGGGGCATTCCGCCAGTGGGCGGTTCTCCATGTCCGACAGCGTGCTCACGATCACGTGGAGCTGGGGCTCGGTGGAGAAGTGGCGTCTGATCGGTACGCGCCCCGGCGTGGTCGGAATCCGGCAGGTCACGACCAACGCCACCGCGCACGGGTGGGGCCTCGGCTCCAACGCGCCCCTGAACAAGGCGGTCGACGCGCGGACGATCTACGGCACCGGGTACCTGCGGGGACCCTGGGCCGAGAACGCCTACGGCCGCCCGACCACGTTCTCCCGGATCGGGTTCAACCCGGTGAACCACACGCTCTGCCCGAACGGCCTGTGCATCCAGGGCAACGACGTGACCGCAGCCGACAAGCGCACCTGGTACTCCTCGTACTACGCGGCGAACCCGGCGAAGGACGGGCGCAAGGTCTTCCACAACCACCAGGTGGGCGCCGTCCAGCAGACCGAGTCCCCGGGGTCGCTGTGCATCAGCGGCGGCGGGGGACACACCGAGGCGATGCTGCAGGCCCTCGACGACAGCGGGCACCTGGTCGGCCTGGTCGGGGTGGAGGCCAGCCTGAACCAACGCAAGCCCGCCCAGGCGATCGTGACCGCGTTCGCCATGGCGAAAGGCCAGTACGTGCTGCAGGGCACTCCCCTGCTGAGCTGACCGGACGCCGCCCGGCACGCCCGGGGGCCGAGGGGGAAGAGAGCGCGTGACCGGTCTGGAGGTCTCCCTCGGCGAGAGCGCCATCGCGGCCTTCCTGCTGGCCCTGGCCCGCACCGCCGGGTTCATCCTGATCACGCCGCCGTTCAGCTCCCGCAACGTGCCGGCGCAGACCCGGGTGGGCCTGGCGATCGCGCTCGCCCTGCCGCTGTCCGCGCTGGGCCAGGCCGGCGCCCCCGGGCTGGGCTCGGCCACCCTGTACCTGCGCGCCCTCACCGAGGCCCTGACCGGGGTCACCCTCGGCTTCTTCGTGCTGATCGCGATCGCGACCATCCAGTCCGTGGGGGAGCTCCTGGACGTGGTCGGGGGCTTCACCCTGACCGCCTCACTCGACCCGATGCTCATGGCGCAGACCTCGGTGATGGGCAAGCTGCACCAGCTCACCGCCGCCACGGTGCTGTTCGCGACCGGTGGCCATCTGGTGGTGCTGCACGGCCTGGCCCGGACCATGCAGACCGCTCCCACCCCGACGCTGGACTGGGAGGCCGTGGCCCGGGCGCTGACCGGCGACGTGGCCGGGCTGTTCGTCGCGGCGATCCAGATCGCCGCGCCGGTGATCGCGGCGATGCTGGTCGCCGACGTCGCCCTCGGCCTGCTCACCCGGGCCGCCCCGGCGCTCAACGCGTTCTCCCTCGGCTTCCCGTTGAAGATCATGTTCACTCTCCTGCTGGCCGGGCTGGTCCTGACCCGGTTGCCGCAGGCGCTGGACCGCAGCGTGCAGCACGCCGTGCTGACCGTGATCGATCTGGTCCGCGCCGCCGGCGGGGGGTGAGCGGACGTGGCCGCCGACGAGGGCAAGACCGAGAAGCCGACCCCCAAGAAGCTGCGCGACGCCCGCAAGGAGGGCAACTTCCCGCGCACCGCGGACGCCCCGACCTGGCTGGCCGTGGCCGGCGCGGCCGCGATGCTGCCCCGCACCGTCGCCGCCCTGACCGACCACTTCCGGGACCTGATCGCCCGCGTCCCCCAGGTGGCCGACGACCCGACGCCGGCCCGCGCGCTCGCCGCCCTGGCCGAGGTGCCCATGGTGGTGCTTCTCGTCGCGGGTCCGCTCGCCCTGGCCGCCGGGGCCGGAGCGGTGCTGGGAGCCGCCGCGCAGGGAGTGCACCCCTCCGGCAAGGTGATGAAGCCGAAGTTCTCCCGGATGAGCCCGAAACAGGGCATCAAGCGGATGTTCGGCACCAAGGCCCTGTGGGAAGCGGTCAAGGCCTTGATGAAGGTGACCGTGATCGCCCTGGTGGTCTGGTCACTGGCCCGCAGCCTGATCCCTCATCTGGTCGGCGCCGGGATCATGCCGCTGGCGGTGACGGTGGAGCGCACCCGCTCGGGCATGATGACGCTGCTCTGGGCCACCACCGTGACCGGCCTGATCCTGGCCCTGTTCGACTACGGCTACATGCGGCACACGGTGATGAAGCAGCTCCGGATGAGTCCGCACGATATCAAGCAGGAGATGAAGCAGAGCGAGGGCGACCCCATGATGAAGGGCGCCATCCGTTCCCGGCAGCTGGCGATGAGCCGCAACCGGATGCTGAGCGCCGTCGCCGACGCCGACGTGGTGCTGGTCAACCCGACCCACTTCGCGGTGGCGCTGTCCTACCAGCCACACCGGGGTGCGCCCCGCGTGGTGGCCCGGGGCGCGGGGGCGCTGGCCCTGAAGATCCGCGAGCGGGCCAAGGAGGCCCGGGTGCCGGTGGTCGAGGACAAACCGCTGACCCGGCTGCTCTACCGCGTCTGCGACCTGGGCGACGAGATCCCGGCCGAGCTGTACCTGGCGGTGGCGAAGATCCTCGCCTTCGTGATGGCCGCCGGCAGGCCGGGCCGGACGGCGGGCGCGCGCCGTCCGCTCACCACGGCGACCCTGCCCGAGCTGCCGGCCAAGTCGGTGATGCGTTCCCGCCGGGCCCGTCAGGACCGCCACGCCCGCGCCGGCGTTGCCTGATCCCCGATCACCGAGAGGGCGCGAC
>JBAPWU010000249.1:0-4191 GCA_049283855.1 Kineosporiaceae bacterium | reverse complement strand
AGGGTGCCCACCGCGATCAGCGCCGCGACGAACCCGCCCATCGCGGCATACCCGCGCTCGGGGCCGACCCCGTTGCGGATCATGGGCGCGAGCCCACCGCTGACCAGGATGGCGACGGCCAGGACGGCGACCCGCCAGGTCATCAGGCGGGTGCGCTCGGCGGGGTCGTCGGTCATCTCGGCCGGCATCGCCACATAGGGCACCTGGAAGAACGCGTACGCCGTGGCGCAGCCGAGGAAGAGGACGGCGACCCAGCCGGCTGCGAGCGCCCTGGGCGAGGCCGGACCGGCGAACAGGAGCGCGAACGCCACCGCGAGGGTGAGCCCGGCCCGCAGCAGGAACGGCCGCCGCGGGCCCTGGACGGAGCGGGTGTTGTCGCTGATCCGACCGGCGATCGGGTTGAGCACGACGTCCCAGGCCTTGGGGGCGAAGACGATGACGCCGGCGACGGCCGCCGGCACGCCCAGTCGCTCGGTGAGGTAGGGCAGCAGCATCAGGCCGGGCACCGTGCCGAACGAACCGGTGGCGACCCCGCCCAGGGCGTACCCCGCCCGGACCCCGTTCACGGCGCCCCCCGCCGAGCCGACCCACCACCGAGCATGGTCCCACTCTGCCGGGTCCGGACCCCCACTGTGCTCATGCTCCGCAGATCGACGGTCGTGGCTCCGCATATAGCCACAAAACGGTCGCGTCGACGCGGGGCAGCGGAGCATCGGCGGGTGTGTGCGGTACGGTGACTCCGTGCGCGCCAGGCAGCTCCTGCTTCGTCGCCGCGGCGGGGCCCTCTAGGCCGGACCCCTCGTCGCGGGGGATTCACGCGTGCCGGCTCAATCCTGTGGCCCAGCACCCCTGAGACCCCCGTGAGGCGAGCATGAACAACGTCCAGCAACCGTCCGGCATGCCGATCCACCGCTACCTGCCGTTCCAGCAGCAGATCCAGGTCCACCTGCCCGATCGCACCTGGCCGACCAAGACCATCACCAGGGCGCCGCAGTGGTGTGCCGTCGACCTGCGCGACGGCAACCAGGCCCTGATCGACCCGATGAGCCCCGAGCGCAAGCGGCGCATGTTCGAACTCCTGGTCCGCATGGGCTACAAGGAGATCGAGGTCGGCTTCCCCTCGGCCAGCCAGACCGACTTCGACTTCGTCCGGCAGCTGATCGAGGACGACGTGATCCCCGACGACGTGGTGATCCAGGTGCTCACCCAGGCCCGCGATCACCTGATCGAGCGCACCTACGACTCCATCCGGGGCGCCAAGCAGGCCATCGTCCATCTGTACAACTCGACCTCTGTGCTGCAGCGGCGGGTGGTCTTCGGGGTCGACCAGGACGGGATCGTCGACATCGCGCTGGAGGGTGCCCGGCTGTGCATGAAGCTCGGTGACCAGGCCCTGTCCGAGGGCACGAAGGTGTTCTTCGAGTACTCCCCGGAGTCCTACACCGGCACCGAACTCGACTTCGCCGCCCGGATCAGCAACGCGGTGATCGAGGTGTTCGAGCCTGCCCCCGACCGGAAGGTGATCGTCAACCTGCCGGCCACGGTCGAGATGGCCACCCCGAACGTGTACGCCGACTCGATCGAGTGGATGCACCGCCATCTGGCCCATCGGGAGAACGTGATGCTCTCCCTGCACCCGCACAACGACCGGGGCACCGCCGTCGCCGCCGCCGAGCTGGGCTTCATGGCGGGCGCCGACCGGATCGAGGGCTGCCTGTTCGGCAACGGCGAGCGCACCGGCAACGTGTGCCTGGTCACCCTGGGCCTGAACCTGTTCAGCCAGGGCATCGAACCGATGATCGACTTCAGCGACATCGACGAGATCCGGCGCACGGTCGAGTACTGCAACCAGCTCAAGGTGCCCGAGCGCCACCCCTATGGCGGCGACCTGGTCTACACCGCCTTCTCGGGCTCCCACCAGGATGCGATCAAGAAGGGCTTCGAGACCCTGCAGCGTGACGCCGACGCGGTGGGCAAGGACGTGCACGACCTGGTCTGGGCGGTGCCGTACCTGCCGATCGACCCCAAGGACCTCGGGCGCAGCTACGAGGCCGTGATCCGGGTGAACAGCCAGTCCGGCAAGGGCGGCGTGGCCTACCTGATGAAGCACGAGTACAGCCTCGACCTGCCCCGCCGGCTGCAGATCGAGTTCAGCCAGGTGGTTCAGCGGCACACCGACGACGCCGGCGGCGAGGTCGCCCCGGCCGAGTTGTGGCGCGTCTTCTCGGACGAGTACCTGCCTGCCGACCCCTCCGCGCACCTGACCCCGTGGGGCCGGTTCCGGGTCCGTGGCATGCGGGTGACCAGCACGGACGACGGTCGGGACCACCTGTCCGTGGACGTCGAGGACCACGAGCGGGCGGACGGCGACCAGGTGGTCCACCTCGAGGCCGACGCCAACGGTCCGATCGCCGCGTTCGTCGAGGCGATCGCCACCCTGGGGGTCGACGTTCGGGTGCTCGACTACACCGAGCACGCGATGAGCGCCGGTGGGGACGCCACCGCGGCCGCGTTCGTCGAGTGCGCGGTGGGGGAGCGGGTGCTGTGGGGAGTCGGGATCGACCCCAACATCGTGCGCGCCTCGCTGAAGGCCATCGTGTCGGCGGTGAACCGGGCCCTGGGGCGGCCGGTCACCTGAGACCCTGGGGGTATGCCGCTCTATCGTGACGATGCGGTCGTCCTGCGCACCCAGAAACTGGGCGAGGCCGACCGCATCGTCACGTTCCTGACCCGCGGCCGGGGAAGGGTTCGAGCAGTCGCGAAGGGCGTGCGCAAGACCAGCTCCCGCCTGGGTGGGCGGGTCGAGCCGTTCATGGTGGTCGACGTGCAGTTCTACGAAGGGCGTTCGCTCGACATCGTCACCCAGGTGGAGACGATCGGCGCCTACGGGCTGGGCATCGCGGGCGACTACGCCCGCTACACCGCCGGGACGGCGATGCTGGAGACCGCCGAGCGGCTCACCGAGACCGATCAGGACCCGGCCCTGCAGCTGTTCCTGCTGCTGGCGGGCGGCTTGCGCAGCCTCGCCGCGGGGGAGCACGCACCCGGCCTGATCCTGGATGCGTTCCTGCTCCGGGCGCTCGCGGTCTCGGGCTGGGCGCCGTCGTTCACCGACTGCGCGCGCTGCGGCGAGGCCGGCCCGCACCGGGCCTTCGCGCTCGCCTCGGGCGGCTCGGTGTGCCCGCAGTGCCGTCCCTCGGTGGCCACCGCGCCACACCCGCTGACCCTGCAGCTGCTCGCCGCTCTGCTCAGCAGCGACTGGGCGGTCGCGGACGCCAGCGATCCGCGTCACCGCCGGGAGGCGAGCGGGATCACGGCCGCCTATCTTCAGTGGCATCTGGAGCGTCAGGTGCGCTCGTTGCGCCTCGTCGAGCGCTGAGGTCGCCATTCGTCCCCGAAGGCCGACCGTTGATCGGGCACACGCGCCGTGCGTGGTGAGTTCGTCGGCGATCTGTAACCGTTGAGCGAACGCGTGCCGATGTCCCTGTTCCGTGTGACGGCGATCACGAGCAAGGTGGTCGCGATATCGCATCGGCAACCCCATGGAAGGTTTCCACCATGACTGCGTCGCCTGCCACTGAACACGTTCCGTTCACCGCCCGAATCGCCGACCCCGGCCCGCTGGGCCTGGCCTGTTTCGCGTTGACCACGTTCGTGCTGTCCTGCTTCAATGCCGGCCTGTTCCCGGCCGCCGTCAAGCCGGTCGTCTTCGGACTTGCGCTGTTCTACGGCGGTGCGGTCCAGGTGATCGCGGGCGTGATCGAGTACTTCAAGGGGAACACCTTCGGCGCAACCGCATTCTGCTCCTACGGTGCGTTCTGGATGTCGTTCTGGTACCTGAGCACGCACCTCGACCTGATGAAGGCGGCCTCGAAGGGCGACATCGGCAAGGGAGTGGGTCTGTACCTGCTCGGCTGGACCATCTTCACCGCATACATGTTCATCACCTCGCTCAGGATCAACGGAGCGCTGGTCGCCGTCTTCGGCGTCCTGACCGTGACCTTCATCGCGCTGACCATCGGTGACCTCGGCGCGTCGACCGGCGCGACCAAGGCCGGCGGCTATCTCGGCATCCTGACGGCCGCTCTGGCCTGGTACACCGGATTCGCCGGGGTGATGAACAACACCGCAGGCAAGCCCGTGCTCCCTGTGTTCCCGATGAAGAAGTAGCCACCGGGCGCGGGCCGGGGG
>JBAPWU010000248.1:0-9529 GCA_049283855.1 Kineosporiaceae bacterium | reverse complement strand
CGTCTCGCGTCAGACACGCCGCAACCGGACAAGATGCACCCAACGTCACCAAGCGGGAAGCGTCCTCAGGCACCATCCCCGATCAACTTCGATGACCCTGAATAACCCTCAATGACTGCATCTCGCGGGTGCCACCTCTACTGGGTCCAGATGATTGCGTCGCAAGAACATCTTCCCAGGTCAGGCGGCACCCGCGTGGTAATTCCCGCCCAGCCCCGACGATTCATTCGGTGGATCCGGGCTGAGATACGCGCTCTACAGCAGCAACCCGGGGTACCCACCGGGGCGGGCTCCGGCATCAATCTCATTCTCGGACTCGACCGTGCCAAGCGAGGACGATGCCAGCGGGAGACGCACCCCCAGTTTCATCCACCCAGGGCGCCCCGTCACGGCCATGAAGATCTTATTTGAGGACTAGTTGACCAGCCGTCTTGGCTGGAACCACGCTGTGTCGTCGTCGCGACGCAGCCGATCTAGGCTCGCTCCGCGTAGGCGCGGGTTGGCACGAACGATTGCCTGCTTAACCCTTGCGTCCTCCGACGTGACTAGCCCCAGGTTGGGCCAGTGGCCCTTGTGCGAAGGGGCCCAGCGACCTTGGGGGTCGACCCCACGTTCCGACATTACCCGGAGCATCCTGCGGGCCTGTCGGGGACCCTCGCTGCCCCAAGGGTCCTTGGCCCACCGTTGCTGACGGAGAGAACGACGCACCGCCTGCAGGTATCGCCCCTCAAAGAAGCGCTCTACGAGTGGCAACTCCTGAAAGTAATTGAGAAGATCGCCATACTGCTCGAGGAACTCGATGTAACGCAGCGGCACCATCCCCGAATTTCGTGCCCAGGGGATGTCAAGGACAAAGCAGTCTGTGGACAGACCAGATGCTGGCAACAGATGCTTGCCGCCGATGCGTGCCAGACCATGGACGAAGTCCGAGATCTCCCAGCTGGCCGCCGCCAGCCGCATCTCGTCGGCACGCATGTCCGCCAGAACGCCACGGATCCAAGCAGGGTCATACAGCCAAGTGTCACTAGCCAGGAAGACCGCATAGCGGACCTGCGACCAGTGTTCGGCCACGGCTTGGGCCCCAGCGTCCACCAGTTCAGCGGCGCCCTCGAAGTGACCAGGGTTGGGGGAGGCTGAGACGTCCGCATCAACCCCCGAGAAGTCAGGCGTATACCAGACCTCCGGTCCGTTGTGCACGTGAACGACATACACGTCGCCGAATCCCTTGCCGGGCGTCCAAGCGCACCGGACGGTCTCGATGTTGGCTTGAGCATCCGCCACCCTGTCATAAGTCATGATCACGACCGCTACATCAATGGGCTCATAGCTGCATTCCTGATGACTGGTCACGAGACCAGTGCCCAGCCGAGGTCGATGCTCTTGGCCGTGCGAGAGTCGCGCGTGGACCAGTCAACCCCCCCCTCGGACTTGACGATCTCCCGCACACCCGCCTCCATCAGCAGTTCAAGGCCGAGGAAACGCCGCGCGAGTGGGACGTTCAGGGTGCCCTCGCTAGACAACCAGACATTCAGCAAAGCCTCGCCATTGTCGGACCCGCCCAAACGCGCACACCAGCGCGCGGCATCGAACTCCGGAGGACCCGTGTATCCGCACGTGTCCAGCAGGAGTAGCGTGCCGTTATCACTGCGGAGCAGATTCCTCACGGTGAGATCGCCATGCAGCACACTGACAGGTCCGCAGCGGTAAAGGTCACCCGCTATTGTCCGCCAGCCATTGGGAAGGTGATATCCGTGGGTCTCGGCGACTCTGAGAACGCTAGCCAGATGATGCTCGACCCCCGCCGCTAGGCGGAAGGGAGGCGGCACTGGGGGGGGATCCTCAAGACCGTGCACATGATTCATGATCGCTGCCAGTTGCGCAGTCAAGTTCGTGGCATCGACGGCGTCCGGTTGCGCGCCTTTCGCCCTGGTCATGAGCAACCACGAAACCGGGACGTCACCGTGGTCGACAACTGCTACTGTTTTTACGCCCCGCCGATGCCACCAACCTTGGATCGCTGCTTCGTGCGGACGCTGACGGCCGTAGACCTTCAGCACGATGTCACCGTGACGGGCACTGCGCCCAGTGAGCAGCAGTTGCGGTTTGCCCGACCTGGGCGCGGGCGATTCGCCCGGCTCACGCAATTCGAGCCGCCTCCAGAGTTCGGACAGCGCCTTCGCCGCCGTACGGACCTCTTGAGCCTCGGAATCGTAAGGACCACCGCGAGCCCGCCGGTCCACCGCTGCCACGTGCTCGTCGATCAATCGATCAAGGTCTTCGCTCATCCCCGACCACCCACAGCGGATCCCCCTAGAGATCGTCCAACATCGCGGACACACCCTAGTGCCCAGCGAGGCGAGCCAGCCGAGGGTCTCGACAGCAGCCCCGTAGCGAGGATAGTCAACACCCCGCCACGGCGCTTGATCACCAGTTACTCTACATTGCCAACCGAGGGAGTTGAGCTGAAATGACCCATGACGAGCCGGAACCCCCTGGACTCGGCCTCGCTCAAGCAATCAATCAGGTACGCGCTGAGCTAGAACAGGCCATAGTAGAGGGCGAGAATTCAACGGTTGCGTTTCGAACGGGTTCCGTGGAGCTAGAATTGGAGGTGGCTTTTGCCAAGACCGGTGGCGTCGAGGGTGGTTTCCGACTGTCAGTACTTTCGTTCGGCGCCAAACGCGAACAATCTTCCACGGTCACTCACAGACTCAAGGTGACGCTGATGCCGGTGGACCGGCAAGGTCGCGACAGGTTGATTGGCGATGCTGAATGAAGAGATATTGCGACAAGATGGCCTTGAGTCTGCGACGTGGGTGAGCGGATGGGGTTAGAGGAACGCCGAGTAGTGAGGACAGCCGTTCCTTTGACGGCGAAACCGGGCCGATTCAACAATGGCTCTGGGTATCTTATAGCGGAAGGGCTAGTACTCACTGCTGCCCATGTGCTTAGCCCTGCGAAAGGGACGCCACCCCAGAAAGGCCAGGTAGCTAAGGTGGCACGCGTAGGCGATGAATGGCATGCGGCAACGGTCGAATGGGTGGACGCGAAGGGCGACGTTGCCATTCTATCCTGCCACGAATTGTCGGCGAACGGCGCGGTACGGTGGGGGCGCCTGGTTGGGTCGGCTCCATTGCCGTGGGGGGCTGTGGGCTTCCCCGTGGCCTCGGTGGACGATGCCAGAGCTCGTCACCCCGAGCATGCTTACGGATTGACATCGCCGATCAGTGACGTTGATCTGGGGCGGCTGGCGCTGACGGTCGGATCAAGGGAAGCGATCGGCGCGGATCCTCCAATCGGCAATTATTCCCCCTGGGCTGGGCTATCGGGGGCGGCCGTGTTCTGCGGTGATCATCTTGTTGGCGTTGTGACCACAGACCCGGGAAGCTACGCGAGGAGCCTGGTTGGCCGACGCGTCGAGGACTTCTGTCACGATCCTGGGCTCAAAGACCTGCTGGGAAGCCTTACAGAACTGGAGGACGTTGAGGGAACTGTTCCTATTTCTAGTCAGCCGGAGTTACGCACCCCCGAGAGGCATAAGGTGCTTCTCGGCTATCTCAAAGCGGACGTCACCTGGGCCGAGTGGATCGACGCCTTACTGACGCAGGTCGGGTTTAGAGTAGTTAGAAAGGGATGGTTCTTCGATTCAAGCGAGAATCTTGCCTCGCGAGCCAACCAAACGGTCAACGACAACGAGTTCGTTATTGTGTTGCTATCCGCAGCCTTCAACGCATCGCCACACAGCAACGTCGGGCTTAGCCACCTGATGGCGGATGGCCGTGACCACCGACGGATTCTCCTTGTTCGAGCCGAACGCTGCGAACTGCCAGATTGGCTTGCTGAGCGCGTGTCTGTTGATTTTGTAGAGCAGCCTCCTGAATCCGCCGCGGCGCAGATCCTGGATGAGCTCGAGGTGCGGGGTTTCCGAATAGGTAAGGGTCTCGACTCTGATGCCAGAAGTGCCCTGCGGGAGCGCAATTATCCTGGGTGGGGGCCTCAGATAACGAATCTCCCACCACGCAACAACATCTTCACTGACCGACTAGAGGCATTGAAGAGAATTCAACAGGTACTACTCGGTGAAGACAATGCTGGCAAGCTTCAAAAGTGCGCAATCCACGGACTTGGCGGAACAGGCAAGACCGAAACAGTCCTAGAGTTTGCGCACCGCTTTGGCAGTCACTACGACCTAGTGTGGTGGATTCGCGCAGAGGAACACGTCAGCATCTCCGACCATCTGCTTGCGCTCGCCGGTATGCTCCAGATTGAACAAACAGCCGCGCAAAGCAACATTCTCATCGCACTCTGGCAGGAACTCCGACGACGCGATCGATGGCTTCTAATCTTTGACAATGCACTGAACCCAGTGGCGTTGAAGTCGTTCTGGCCGCCGGCTGGCAGTGGCGACGTGCTCGTCACCTCGCAGAATCCGACATGGACAAGCGTCGGGGCGAGCCTTGTTCCTGTGAAACCCTTCGCCCGAGCTGACTCCGTCACCTTTCTGCAGAAGCGGAGCAACAGAACCGGTGAGCACAAGGAGGCGCTCGCGATCGCTGAGACGCTCGGCGATCTGCCGCTTGCCTTGGAACAAGCGGCCGCATACGTGGACAAGACTCGAGGTTCCTTCGAGTCATATGCAGACCTCTTACAGGAGAATATGGAAGCACTCCTTGAGGCCGGTGAAGCAGGCACCGTGGCGTGGACATTTGAGACGTCGATCAATAAGGCACGCGCAGAGCAACCGCATGCCCGTGACCTCCTGGCCCTGCTAGCGCACTTCGCCCCAGACGATATCCCTCGTGAACTGGTTCCCGGGCAATCGCTGGCGTTGCGCGGCCCGTTGGCGAACGCAGTCACCAGCCCAGTCCGTTATGATCAGATCCTCGCAGCGCTTGTGGGATTCTCACTTGTTGACGCCTATACGGATCGAATCGAGATTCATCGGCTGGTTCGACGAGCTGTGCGGGACGGACTAGATCCCAGTGAGCGTGTTTCGTTCTACTCCGATGCTGTGAGATTGCTGGAAGCCGCCTTTCCTGCCGATCCTCTAGATATGCAGACTTGGCCGACGTGCGGGCGCTTGCTTGTTCATGTGGCATGGATCATGCCGGATCACGAGCGGCTAGGGCCGCTTCTCAGCTCTCAACTCGGCTCCCTCCTTCAACGTTCTGGCCGTTATCTTCACGCGCGCGGAGACTATGCTCAGGGACGCCGCTTCCTTGAATTGGCACTTGAGAAGCGTCGCGGGCGGGTAGGTAGGGAGCGGCTCGCCGAGGCCGAAACACTGACTAGCTTAGGTCGTGTTTACTATCATCTTGCGGTGCTCGATCAAGCACGTCAGGTGACGGAGCAAGCGATGGACATATATCGCGAAGAACTTGGCGACGATTCGCCCCAAGCGGCTGAGAACATGTTGCACCTGAGCCGCATTCTTCGCGAAAGTGGTGAGTTTCTTGAGGCAGAGAGCATAGCTCGGGGCTTCCTGAGGGAGTGCGGACGAATGGAGTCCAGCGATCCTGGCTTGTTTGCGGCGGGCCACAGTACCCTTGGTGACGCACTCTGGCGCCTTGGACGACCTGTGGATGCGCGCGCATCATATCTGGAGGCACTGAGCATTCGACACGGATCCATTGCGTCAAGTCCTGCTGATCTAGCGAGTTGTCACAAACACATCGGCATTATCTCGATAGAACTCGGTGACAATGGCACGGCAGAGGAAGAATTGCGAAATGCCCGGGATCTGCTCCGCGGCGTCTTCGATGAAGATAGCCTTGATGTAATGGATGTCGATCTCCATCTAGGTGACGTTCTGTGCAGAACCAACAGGCCAGAGGAAGCCGTAGCCATTCTTAGACATGTTGTTCGAGTCCGCGAAGAAACGCTCGGCGACCATCCAGATCTGGCGGGAGCCCTAGTGAAGCTCGGCGTGGCCCTCACAGCCTTGCGTAACTATCCGGAAGCGATCAGTATGCTCCGGCGTGCCTCTGCAATGTTCGCTGAGCGCAGTCGCGGTAACCCAAGGTATGTCGCCGACGCCGAACTTGCCCTGGCTGAAACGTTTCGTGATGCAGGTGAGCTCAAGGCTGCACGGACCGCTGGGGATCGATCACTCGCAATCTACAAGGAAATGCTCGGGACCGATCACCAATCTACCGTACAGGCTCAAGCCTTCTTGGAGGAACTCCAAGGGGCGCCCCGCCCGGCCACGACGTGTCCTAATGCGGGTCTGTAGAGCCAACGGTGTAACTGGACTGACGGGTGGACCAGACCCGCTGGAAATGGGGAGAGAATGAACTGACCTTGGACGACAGTCGAGACCGCGTTGGCCAGCACAGAGTCTATGCCTGTAGCCGCTCGACGGCTTCGCGTGAACCCACCAGCAGCACGCCGAGGCAGGCGGCGGCGAGGCATCCCAGGGGGTAGATGACGATCGTCCAGCGCTGAGTCGGGGCCAGCGCCCCGGGCGCGGTGAGCACAGTGGGTAGCAGTGCGAGCATGATCGCGGGGACGGCGCAGCCCATCGCCCGGGCCCAGCGGGTGCCGGTCGGCAGGTGCGAGGAGGCGACCAGAGCGGCGCAGATCGTCATCCCGACCACGACGGTGCGGATCAGCGGGGTCTCCCACCCGGCGAGGGCCTCCACCAGCTTGGGCTGCAGCACCGCCGCGGCAACCGTGCCGGCCAGCGCCGTGACGCCGAACCCGAGCGCGAAGGGGGTCCAGGTCGATCGCACGCCGTCGGCGGCGAGCAGGGCGACCACCCCGACCAGGGCGTGATATGGCGATTCGAGCAGCCACAGGTTCTCGGGCGTTCCTTGGGTGCCATCCAGCCAGATCCGCACCGCGGAGACCCCCTCGACCACCAGCGGCAGGCCGACCACCAGCCAGGGAATCAGCGCAGCCGGCCCCGGCCGTCCGGCTGCGCGCAACTGGGCACCCTGCGCCAGGACGGCGACGGCGAGCAGGGTCACCACCAGCGTGTGGTGCAGCACGCTCGCGGTGTCGACGGTGGTGTTCGGGCTGGCGAGCATCGCCGTCCGGTAGGCGTAGGTGCTGGCCGCTGCGGCGAGTGAGACGACGATGGTGACCAGTGGATAGGAGCGTCGGCGGAAAGTGCCACGGTGACGCCGCCGGGGCCGCGCCCGCCCGGACCCCGCCGCGGGCCGCTGCTTGCGCTGCTCCCGCTGCTCCCGCAGGGCGCGCCGGGTGGTCGGCTGGGCCTGGTGCTCCATACCGGTGGACGTCGTCGCACCGGCGGCCGGGCTTGAGCCCGGCGTGGCGATTCAGCCGGCGTCGGCGTCCGCCGTGGGCGTCGTCGGCGCCGCGGTGAGAAGTGGCCGTGCCTCGTAGGGCGTGGACAGCACGATCGTGGTCCGGGTGGACACCCCGGCCGCGGCGCGGATCCTCGCCAGCAGCCCCTCGAGCGTGCCCGGGGTGGCCACCCGCACCTTGAGGATGTAGTTCTCGGCGCCGGCCACCGAGTAGCAGGCCTCGATCTCGGGCAGGGGGGCGAGCAGCTCGGGCACGTCGTCCGGCGCCGCGGGGTCGAGCGGGGTGACCGAGACGAACGCGGTCAGCGGCAGCCCCGCCGCGTCGGGGTTGATCACCGCGGTGTACCCGCAGATCACCCCCCGCTTCTCCAGCCGGCGCACCCGCTGGTGGACGGCCGAGGTGGACAATCCGGTGGCCTTGCCGAGGTGGGTGAAACTCATCCGACCGTCCTGGGAGAGCAGGGTCAGGATCTGGCGGTCGATATCCTCCACGCGTCGAACACTACGCTCCTGGGATGAGCGAGCGACTGATGCTTCTGGACTCCGCCTCCCTGTACTTCCGCGCCTTCTTCGGCATCAAGGAGACGGTGCTCGCCCCGGACGGCACCCCGGTGAACGCCGTCCGTGGCTTCCTGGACATGGTGGCCACGCTGGTCGCGCGACGCCGCCCGGATCGTCTGGTCGCCTGCTGGGACGACGACTGGCGGCCGGCCTTCCGGGTCGCGGCGATCCCCTCGTACAAGTCGCACCGCCTGGCCGACCCCTCGACGGGACTCGGCCCGGGGGCCGAGGACTCCCCGCCTGGGCTGGACGTGCAGGTGCCGATCATCGTCGAGGCGCTGGCCGCGCTCGGCATCGCCCGGCTGGGGGGTGCCGGCCTGGAGGCGGACGACGTGATCGGCACCCTGGCCACCCGCGAGGTGGCCGGGGGCCGGATCGGGGACGTCGACATCGTCACCGGCGACCGAGACCTGTTCCAGCTGGTGGACGACGCAGCGGGGGTCCGGGTGCTCTACACCGGCAAGGGGGTGCGCAACCTGGAGATCGTCGACCAGGGGTATCTCGAGGGCCGGTACGGGATCGGCTCCGGGCTCGGCTACGCGGCGATGGCGGCGCTGCGCGGCGACCCGAGCGACGGCCTGCCCGGAGTGCCCGGGATCGGCGAGAAGACCGCTGCTGCTCTGGTGTCCCGGTACGGCGACCTGGACCGGCTGCGGGCGGCGGCGCTGGACGCGGCGAGCGACCTCTCCCCCGCGGTGCGGCGCCGCCTGGGCGAGGCGAGTGACTACCTGGACGTCGCGATGACCGTGGTCGGGGTGGTCCGCGACGCCGACCTGCCGAGTCCGGACGACGCGCTGCCGCCCACCCCTCCCGACCACGACGCGCTGGTCGCCTTCGCCCGACGCTGGGGCCTGGACTCCCCCGTCGCCCGCGTGGTCGAAGCCCTGTCGTCGAGTGGTCGCAAACGCCCCGAGTTCCCTCAGGGGACGGGACGGAACTGACCACTGGCCGCGTCATCACCCGCGTCGGCGGCGACGGCGTAGGCGACCACGCCGCGGCGGACGGCGCTGACCGCCTCACCGGCCACCTTCCGCAGCGCCTCGTCCCCGGAGTCACCCGCCGCCGCGTGGATCTGCCCGAGCAGGTCGATGATCTGCTTGCACCAGCGGACGAAGTCACCGGCGGCCAGGTCGCCCGCCTGGCCGTCGCCGAGCACCACGTCGAGATCACGACCGCTCGCCCAGCGGTGCACCGCCCAGGCCAGTCCCAGGTCGACCTCGCGGGTGGGTTCGAGCCGGTGCTCGCCCTCGGCGTCGGTCAGCTCCGACCAGATCCGCACCGTCTCGCTCAACGCGCCCCGGACGGCGCCGGCCGGCAGCCGCGGCTGCACCCCCCCGTCATCGCGGCGTGATTCGTAGACCACGGCGCTGACGCAGGCGGCCAGGCCCGCGGCGTCCAGCCCCGACCAGGCTCCGGCCCGCAGGCATTCGGCGACCAGCAGGTCGGACTCGGTGTAGATCCGGCGCAGGCGCAGCCCGTCCTCGCTGACGACCAGCTCCCGGGCGTCAGAGGACGCCGCGGGCACCAGATAGCCCCGCTCGGTGAGCAGGTCGCAGACCCGGTCGAAGACCCGGGCGATGGTGTTGGTGCGGCCCTCGATCCGCCGGGTGAGCTGGTCGGTCTCCGTGCGCAGCCGGTGGTGGCGCTCGGCCCATCGGGCATGGTCCTCCCGCTCGGCGCAGCCGTGGCAGGGGTGGGCG
>JBAPWU010000247.1:0-4324 GCA_049283855.1 Kineosporiaceae bacterium | reverse complement strand
GGGCTGGACGGCGTCACCGGGCAGGAGTGGGATCTGGCGGTCGATGTGTCCCGCCAGCCGGGCCAGGTGCGCCGGGCCGCCCGGGCGCTGGCCGACCGCTGCGCCCACGCCGTGTTCGTCTCCACCGGCAACGTCTACGCCGACCACTCCGTGGCGGGGGCGGACGAGTCGGCGCCGCTGCTGGCCCCGCTGGCCGGCGACACGATGACCTCGATGGAGGCCTACGGCCCGGCCAAGGTCGCCTGCGAGCAGCACCTGCTCGCGGCCTTCGGCCCCGAGCGATGCCTGCTGGCCCGACCCGGGCTGATCGGGGGTCCGGGCGACACCTCGGGTCGCACCGGTTACTGGCCGTTGCGATTCGCGCACCCCTCGACGCCGGACGGCGCGGTGCTGGTGCCCGACGCCCCGGATCTGCCGTGCCAGGTGATCGATGTCCGCGACCTGGCCGTCTGGCTGATCGACGCGGGGCTGGGCCGGGTGGGTGGGGCGTTCAACGCCGTCGGTGAGACGGTGCGCCTGGCCGATCACCTGCAGGTGGCCCGCGACGTGGCCGGACACTCCGGTCCGATCATCGCGGCGGGGGAGCAGTGGCTGATCGCCCACGGGGTGCAGGAGTGGATGGGGGAGCGCTCCCTGCCGCTGTGGCTGCACGACCCCGAGTTCGCCGGCTTCACCTCCACCTCCTCGGCGAGGGCGCGAGCGGCCGGGCTGCGCACCCGGCCGCGCGCCGACACCCTGGCCGACGTGCTGGCCTGGGAGCTGGCCCAGGGCGTCGACCGTCCCCGTGGCGCGGGCCTGTCCCGCGAGGACGAGCGTGCCCTGCTCGCCGAGGTGCGACCTACCGGCCGGCCACCTGGGCGGTGAACAGCAGGTACTCCCAGCCGAGAACCGTGCCGCCGGTGCCGATGTCGAAGCGCCGCCCCAGCTCGGCCAGATCCTCGTCCAGCGCCGCCGTGCGCTCCGGGTCGTCGGCCAGCCCGCGATAGACGGCGATGGTCGGGCCGTAGTTCGCCTTGAAGTAGTCGCGGAAGACCTCGGGGGAGGCGAAGTGATCCACCCGCAGGGTGCGGCGCTGCGCGGCCACCCCGCTCACCCGGTCCCCGAGCAACTGCTCGACGTGGGCCCGGCTGCCCCACAGCGGCGGCGGCTGCGCGCCGGGTGGCGGTGGCGGAGCGTACGGCTTCATGGTGGCGAACATCTGGCCGATGAAGCCGTCCGGCGTCCAGTTGATCAACCCGATGGTGCCACCAGGCCGGCAGACCCGCACCAGTTCGTCGGCGCTGGCCTGGTGGTGCGGCGCGAACATCACCCCGACGCACGACATGACGGCGTCGAAGCTGTTGTCCGAGAACGGGAGTGCCTCGGCGTCGGCGGCCTGCCAGTCGAGGTCCACCCCGTGGCTGTCGGCGCGGCGCCGTCCGGCCTCGAGCAGTTCGGGGGTGAGGTCGGACGCCGTGACCCGGGCACCGGCGCGCGCCGCCGGGATGGCGGCGTTGCCGGAACCGGCGGCGACGTCGAGCACGTGGTCGCCCGGCCCCACCCCGCACGCCTCGACCAGGGCCGGTCCGAGCGGGGAGATGAGTTCGGCGGCGACGGCGGGGTAGTTGCCCATCGCCCACATCGCCCGGTGCTTGGCCTTGAGCGCGCGATCGGCGTCGAGCGCATCCACGGTCTGAGTCATCGTTTCCTCCTGGCTGTCAGGGTGTTTCGCCCGACGCTAGGTGGAGGTCGAGGCGGGGCGCGTCCGCGCAGGTACCCAACCCGCCCCGCAAGGTCCGCGGCCGGGATGGCGGGGTGCGCGTAGTGTCAGTCGCTGGTGAGCAGTCGGGCGACGGCGGCCGCGCGGGCCGACCTGCCGCTCACCTCGAGCTTGGCGTAGATGTTCTGCAGGTGCCGCTCGACGGTGCGCACGCTGAGCACCAGGGCCGCCGCGATGGCGTCGTTGTCGTGCCCCTCGGCGGCCAGCCGCAACACCTCGAGCTCGCGCTCGGACAGGGCGGCGACCCGGTCGACCTGCGGCGCAGCCATCGGTGGTGGCCGGTCGGGTTCGAGGAAGCTGGCCACCTCGTGCCGGAAGACGGCCCAGGCCGGTTCGCCGTCCAGCAGGATGTGGTTGTCGCTCTCCAGGGGCACCAGGCGCGCGCCGGGGATGGTCGCGGCCATCAGCCGCGCCTCGTCGAAGGAGTTCATCCGGTCCCCGCGCGAGTGCAGGATCAGGGCCGGGACGCGGAGCCGGGACAGGAGCTCGGTCACGTCGACGGTGTTGCGCTCGCGGCGTGAGGCGTAGGCGGTCTGCGCGCTGGTGCACACCCGTTGCAGGTCGTCGAGCCAGCGCATCTGGGTCTCGGTGGCGCCCGGGATCATCATCGAGGTGAACACCCGACGGAACGCCGAGTCCGGCCGGGCCCAGCCGACTTTGATCATCTGCTCGAAGGTCTCGCTGAGCTCGAGGTCCTCGGGGGTGGGGTCGCGGAAGGTCGCGGCGTAGCTGCCGTAGAACAGCAACCGGGTCACCCGCTGCGGATGCCGCACCGCATAGGCGATCGACACCGGGCCGCCCTGGGCCATGCCCATCAACGCGAACCGGTCGACGCCGCTGGCCTCGACCACCGCCTCCAGGTCGGCGATGCGTGCCTCGAGGCCGTGGTCGGCGGCGTCCCGGTCGGACAGGCCGTGGCCGCGCTCGTCAAACCGGATGATGGTGGCGAACTCGCCGAGGTCGGCCAGGAAGTGCCGCCACACCGGGCTCTCCCAGTCGAACTGCAGGTGACTGAGCCAGCAGGTCGAGACCACGAGCGGGGGGCCGGCGCCGTGCACGGCATAGCCGATCCGCACCCCGTCGGCGGACCGGCAGAACCGGATCTCCTGGGACGGGAGTGCTGCGTTGGGCCCCCGGGCAGCCATTCACGGATGGTACGCGCAGCCCACGGGTCGAGGCAGCGGGAGACGGCCGGACCCAGTCCCCGTAGCCTGAAGCCTCCCGAGTCCGGAGGCGGGTGCGTCAATGGTTGATCCCTGCGAGCCGTTCGATGCGGCGATGCGGCTGCTGGGCCGGCGCCACGGGCACCTGCCGGCGGCCGGCGGATGAGCGCCGTCCAGGTGATCCGCCCGCGGGAGGTGCCGCTGGGCGGGTTGCGGGCGATGACGGTGCGACGCACCCTGCCCTCGCGCGAGCGGGCCTTCGTCGGGGCCTGGTGCTTCGCCGACCACTACGGCCCGGACGACGTCGCGGCCACCGGCGGGATGGATGTCGCCCCCCACCCGCACGCCGGCCTGGCGACGGTCAGTTGGCTCTTCACCGGCGAGGTCGAGCACCGCGACTCCGCCGGGGTGCACGCCATGGTGCTCCCGGGGGAGCTGAACCTGATGACGGCCGGGGCCGGGATCGCGCACAGCGAGGTCTCGACCCCGCAGACGTCGGTGCTGCACGGCGTCCAGCTCTGGGTGGTGCTGCCGGCGGCGCAGGCCGGGGGCCCGCGGGACTTCCAGCACTACGCGCCGGAGCGGGTGGACCTGCCCGGCGTGGCCCTCCGGGTGTTCATCGGCGCACTGGCCGGTTCGGTGTCGCCGGTGCGGACGGCGACCCCGCTGCTCGGCGCCGAGGCCCGACTGGCAGTGGGTGCGCGCTGGCAGATCGCGGTCGGGACGGGGTTCGAGCACGCGGTGCTGGTCGACTCCGGTGAGGTGACGCTGAACGGGCGCCGGCTGCTGCGGGGCGAGCTCGGCGTGGTCGACGCCGGACCCGAACGGCTGGACGTGGCCAGCATCGGGGACGCCCCGGCGCGGCTGCTGCTGCTCGGTGGCGAGCCGTTCGACGAGCCGGTGGTGATGTGGTGGAACTTCATCGGCCGCTCGCACGACGAGATCGCCCGCCAGCGCGAGCAGTGGGAGTCGGGCGCGGCCCGGTTCGGCCCCGTGCCCGGGTATTCCGGTGCGGTGGAACGGATCCCGGCGCCGGTGATGCCGAACGTGCGCCTTCGCCCACGGACCCGCCGGGTCGCCCAGGACCACCCGGCGTGACCCGTCGTCACCTGCCGGACCTGTCGAACGCCGCAGAGCGGTGCGACACTCGCCGGATGAGCTCGGAGCAGGTGACCGCGGACCGTCCGTTGTGGCAGTGGGGTGCGCTGGAGGTGGCCGCGGCCACCCGGGCGGGAGTGGTCAGCTGCGTCGAGGTGGCCCGGGCGGTGGCCGAGCGGGTGGCCGAGGTCAACCCGCGGCTGAACGCGATCACCCTGGACCTGTC
This sequence comes from Kineosporiaceae bacterium, assembly GCA_049283855.1. Lineage (GTDB taxonomy): Bacteria > Actinomycetota > Actinomycetes > Actinomycetales > Kineosporiaceae > JADJPO01. Next base: position 78 of record JBAPWU010000247.1, on the reverse strand, counting down.
CGGGCCGGCGCTGGCCGAGGCGGCGCGCCTGGACGCGGCGTTCGCCGCCGGTGAGCCGCCCGGCCCGCTGCACGGCGT
>JBAPWU010000246.1:0-1553 GCA_049283855.1 Kineosporiaceae bacterium | reverse complement strand
CGGCTTGCCCGCGGAAGCCAAATCCCCCGTTTGGCCGATAGCTGCCGGACTCACCCGGGCGGCTCCTTCGAAGGGAGAATGACCTTCGTGAACGCGCAGTCGAAGCAGGCGCTCAAGGAGACTCTGGCCTGACTCGTGCCACTGGGTTTAGTGACCTGTTTCGAGGCGGTCGAGGATGGCGCGGGCCTGGCTGGTGAGTTCGGGGGCGAGGGTCATCCGCTGGCCGTTGACCTTGATGGTTGCCGAGCGGGCGACCCGGAGGGTCTGGACGAGCTTCTTGATGGTGGCCCCGGAGCGTTGCTGCAGGTGGCGGCTGACGGCGAGGGCGGCGAACACGACGGTCAGGTGCGCTTCGATGGCCTCGCGTTCGTGGTGGAAGATCGGCCGCGCTTTGAGATCGGACTTGGTCATCCGGAACGAGGCTTCGATCGACCAGTCACACTGCACTCATGAGCGCTACTGCTGAGAGTTACAAGAAGACTGCGGAGAGTTACACTCCAATAATTACACGTGATGGGTTGCTGCGTCTGGTCGAGTTGGTCGAGCGGATGCGTGCCCGGCAGGTGGAGGGCGAGTCGTCGTGGACGAGGAAGGCGACGGGGGCCCCAGAGTCCGGCCCGCGTGAGGGCGGGCGAGGTGACGTGGACGCTGCTGCCGGCGCTGACCCGGCAGGCGGTGGTGACGTGGCTGGCGGTGCTGGCTGCCCGGAGGCTGACGTCGACGACGGGCGGCGCGCTGCCGGCGAAGGTGACGCCGACACCGGGCGGGGCGAGTGAGCGGGCCGGGTGATGGCGATGTCGATGCCTTGGGAGCGGATCGCCGGGACGAAGGTGACCGGCCGGCATCTGGACCGTCTGGCGGTGGTGTACATCCGGCAGTCGTCCCGCCAGCAGGTCCTTGATCACCAGGAATCGACCCGGCTGCAGTACGCGCTGGTCGACCGGGCTGTCGGGCTGGGGTGGGCCTGCGGCCGGGTCCTGGTGATCGATGAGGATCTGGGGAAGTCGGGATCGTCGGCGGTGGCCCGGACCGGGTTCCAGCGGCTGGTCACCGAGATCGGGTTGGACCACGTCGGCCTGGTGCTCGGCATCGAGATGTCACGGCTGGCTCGCTCGGGCCGGGACTGGTACCAGCTGATGGAGCTGTGCGCGATCTCGGGGACCCTGCTGGGCGACACCGACGGTGTCTACGATCCCGGCGACTACAACGACAGGCTGCTGCTGGGGCTCAAGGGCACGATGGCCGAGGCGGAGCTCCATCTGATCAAGCAGCGGATGCAGTCCGGCCGACTGAACAAGGCCCGCCGCGGCGAACTGGCCCTTCCGTTGCCGACCGGGTACGTGCGTCGCCCGTCAGGGGACGTGGTGCTCGACCCGGACGAGCAGGTGCGGGCCGTGGTCCGGCTCATCTTCGACAAGTTCGCCGAGCTGCGGACCACCCACGGGGTGCTGAGGTACCTGGTCGATCACGGGATCGAGATCGGGATCCGGTTGCACGAGGGCCCGGACAAGGGCGAGCTGGAATGGCGGCGCCCGAACCGGATGACGCTGCAG
>JBAPWU010000245.1:0-27083 GCA_049283855.1 Kineosporiaceae bacterium | reverse complement strand
GGTCCGGACGCTGGGGCTGCCGGCGGACTTGTTCGCCGACGTGTCGGAGAAGCTGGTTGCCGCGTGGCGGGCCCGGGCGGTGAAGATGTACCCGTCGGACTTCCGGGGAGCCCCGGCACCGGTGCGGCTGACGCTGCTGGCGGCGTTGTGCTGGTCGCGCCAGGTGGAGATCACCGATGCGCTGGTCGAGCTGTTGATCGGCCTGATCCACAAGATCAACGCTCGGGCGGAGAAGAAGGTCGAGCGGGAGCTGACCGCCGACCTGCGTCGGGTCCGGGGCAAGGAAGGCATCCTGTTCCGCCTGGCCGAGGCCGCCCTGGAGCAGCCGGACGAGACGGTGCGGGCCGCGTTGTACCCGGTGGTGGGGGAGAAGACCCTGCGGGAGCTGGTAGCGGAGGCGAAGGCTAACGAGAAGGTGTTCGCCGCCCGGGTGCGCACCAGCTTGCGGCACTCCTACTCCAACTACTACCGGCGGATGCTGCCGCCGCTGCTGGCCACGCTGGAGTTCCGGTGCAACAACAGCACGTATCGGCCGGTGATGGACGCCCTGGACCTGCTCGCCCGCTACGCCGCCACGCAGGCGCGGGTCCGCTTCTACGCCGCTGGCGAGCAGGTGCCGCTGGACGGTGTCGTCCCGGCCGCGTGGCGGGACGCCGTCGTGGACGAGAACGGCCGCGTCGAGCGGATCCCATACGAGCTGTGCGTGCCCGTCGACTAGGCACCCGGGGCACCACGGTGAGCCACCCTCCAACCAGGGTGGCTCACCACCCGAGCAGCCCGGCTCAACCCCGACGAGCCGCCTGGCTCACCCCACCCAAGACCGGTGGCTCACCCCGGACGAGAACAGTGGCCCAAAACCCGGCGAGTAAGCAATATGGGGATCCGGGCGATCGTGGCCACCGGGGAACACGGGGAGTCCGAGGCCGCGCTTCGGCACGTTCGCCGCCACTTCATCACCCGCGACAACCTGCGTCGAGCGATCACCACCCTGGTCAACGCCACCTTCGAGGCCCGTGATCCGGTCTGGTGGGGCACCGGGACGGCGTGCGCGTCGGACTCGAAGAAGTTCGGTTCATGGGAGTCGAACCTGATGACCGAGTGGCATAACCGGTACGGCGGCCCCGGCGTGATGATCTACTGGCACGTCGAGCGGCGCAGCCTGTGTATCTACTCCCAGCTGAAGGCCTGCTCCTCCAGCGAGGTCGCCGCGATGATCGAGGGCCTGCTGCGGCACTGCACCGACACACCCGTCGAGGCCAACTACGTCGACACCCACGGCGCGTCCGTGGTCGGGTTCGCGTTCACCGAACTGCTCGGGTTCCGACTGCTGCCCCGGTTGAAGAACATCGGCGCGATCCGCCTCTACCACCCCGGCGAAGGGGGCAAGAGCGACGACGACGCGACCGCGACGTATGCGAACCTGGGGCCGGTGCTGACCCGCCCGATCCGGTGGGAACTGATCGGGCAGCAGTACGACCAGATGGTCAAGTACGCCACCGCCCTGCGCCTGGGAACCGCGGAGGCCGAGTCGATCCTGCACCGGTTCACCCGTGGCGGCCCAAAGCACCCCACCTACGCCGCGCTGGAGGAACTCGGTCGCGCCGTCCGCACGATCTTCGCCTGCGACTACCTGGCCTCACCCGACCTGCGACGAGAGATCCACTCCGGGTTGCAGGTGGTGGAGAACTGGAACTCCGGCAACGGCGTCGTCTTCTACGGCAAGGACGGCGACCTGACCGGCCCGGACCGGGAGCACGCCGAGACCTCCATGCTCGCCCTGCACCTGCTGCAGTCTGCCCTCGTCCACGTCAACACGCTGCTGCTGCAACGGGTCCTGGAGACACCCAGCTGGCAGGAGCTACTCGGGGAGGAGGACCGGCGTGGGCTGTCCCCACTGTTCTGGACCCACATCAACCCCTACGGCCGATTCCACCTCGACATGGACACTCACCTCGACCTGACGAGCTGACCGTCTCAGGTGATCCCCCCAAGTGCCCCGCGCCCTGGCCCACTTTGCCCCTGGGGTCACAGATAGGAGCCCACGGCCATCTACTCCCAGCTGAAGGCCTGCTCCTCCAGCGAGGTCGCCGCGATGATCGAGGGCCTGCTGCGGCACTGCCGGCTACAACCCTGACGCTGCCTACGTCAACGACGTGCTGTACCACGCCCACGCCTACGGCGGCGGCACTGTCCTCGGCGAAGCCAGCGCGTGCGCTCCCAGGGCCGGCGACCAGGACGTGAAGCCCCTGACCACCGCCCGGATCGCCACCGTCCTGACCTGGGCGGTCTCGAAGATCGGCGACCCCTACGTGTACGGCGCCGCCGGGCCCCACGCCTGGGACTGCTCCAGCTACACCCGCGCCGCCTACACCCAGATCGGCGTCACCATGCCCAGAACCGCTGCCGGGCAACGGAACTGGCTCGCCGCCGGCAAAGGCTACCGGATCCAACCCGGTCAGGAACGCCCCGGGGACCTGGTCTTCGCCGACACCTACCTCGGCCCCAACACCATCGGCCACGTCATGATCGTCTACGACCCGGCCGGCGGGACCTCCATCGAAGCCCACGGCCACGCCGTCGCCCACGCCACGTACACCCGGTTCGCCCGATCGCACATCTACGAGATCTGGCGCCCCGGCAACATCACCGACCCTCGGGTCGGGCGCCGAACTCCCATGAGCAACCCCCGGTTCCTCGGCACCAGCGCCGGTGGTTAAACGTCGGCCGGTGCCGAGGCGGAACGGAGCCCCGTCGTCAGGGTGTTGCTGTGGTCGAGCAGTACGTGGTGTTGGTGTTCGTCACCGCGTGGTTGTCGAACGTCAACGTCATGGCGATCGCACCGCAGCACACGGCTACGAACACGAACACGGTGGAGATCTTGCTCATCCCGCTCACCTCCTTCGACCTGATCAGGGTCGAACAGGAAGCCACTGGCGCGCTGGGCGGCCCCAGGTACGCTTGTCTCCGCAAGAGACGGATGTGACGACCTGCACAACGTCTCGTCTGGACCGGGGCCGAGGGACGAACTCGGTCCCGGTCGTCGTTTGCTGTATCTGTGAGCCCGGTAGGGGGCTGCCTCACCCGCTGCGGACCCGCCCCTCGCCTCCTCTCTCTGGGCGATGGCCGTCGTCGATCGCGGCCTGACACTCTCCTAGAGGCCACACGACACGGAAGTGTGATCGGCCCTGCTTGTGCGATCACGTGGACCGTCGCGGCCTACAGGCCTGGTCGCTGCAGATCCCGGTGGGGCTGCGAGCGACCTGCGGCATCCGTCGCCGGACCGGCTCGGCAGTCGCTTTGACTTGCGGACCCTGGCATGAATGGTGGTGGATCCGGAGCGGACTTGGAGGCGCCACCGAGTCCGGTGCCCGCCCCAGTGCTCATGGCGGTGAGAGGAAGTCTGCGGAGGCAGGTCACAGAACGCGTGGCAGGCATCTCTCAGTCATCGAGCCCGGGTAGCGCCGGACCCGTCGTAACCAAGCCAGTCGGATAGACCTTCCAGATCGGAGACGACGACGGTGAGAGAGACCGAGCCCCACGCCACTCGGACCCGGCCCGCCTCGAGCGGGCGTCAAGGGCCGGTCGCGGCGGATCTCACGGCTAGCGAGCTCCTCAAGTTCGAAGAGTTCTACCGGACCCACCACAAGAAGCTCATGACCCACGTCATGTACGCGGGAGGTACATGGCATGAAGCAGAGTCCGCTGTTGCTACCGCTCTTGCGGATCTCTGGAAACGCTGGCCTGACATCGACAGCCCCACCGCATACGCGAAGCTGTCAGCCATCCGAAACCTCGTCTCTACCCGAAAGCGGGAGGCGAGGAACCGTCAGCTTGAAAAGGCCGCCGTCGAGCACCCGGACAACGCGCTGCGTCGAACGGTCGTGCAAGTTTCTGTTTGGGAGGACCGGAATTGGGTTACCTGGCTGCTTAACGGCCTCCCACCGCGTCAGGCAGAGGTCCTGGCGTTCATCTACGACGGACTAAACACAAAGGAGATCAGTGAACTACTCGGTACGAGCGACGACGCGGTACGCCAGGCATTGAGCAAGGCAAGGCAGAGCGTCCGGTCCACCCTCCGGGCGCAGTCGGAACCAGCAGCAGACGCCCAGAAGCGCACTTCTTCGGGGGATGAGGAGCGATGAACGATATGAACGAGAACGAGTCCACCAACCCCCTAGAGCCGGCCTTGGACGACGGAACTCCGATCTCCGTCGCCTTCCAGCAGCTCTTCGACGACGTCGACGTCGCCGTTGCAGCCATCACCTCCACCGAGATCGAAGCCGGGCTTGCCCAGTTGCTGGCCAACAACCCTCGCCCGATCTACCACGAGAGTCTGGAAGTCGCACACGAAGCACCCGATGGTCACCACGAGGACTACCCAGCATCCGCGATGGTTGACGTGGACCTGAGGGTGATCAGAATCCACGCCGAGGCAGACGAAGCCGCCCGACGTCTTGAAGATCTCGAAGCCAGGACTGCGGTCGCGATCATCGAATTGGCTGAGGGCCGCGAGAAGCTGGACGACTACACCAACACGGCCGTCGAGCAAGTCGACACGATGCTCACCAAAGCCCAGAACGTGCTCGCGGAAGGTGAGACCCGGCTGACGGTCTACACCACCAAGGCGGACGCAATCCTGACTCGGGCACAAGACGTGCTGGATCACGCTGAGGGACTGTCGAGCCGACTCAAGGACGAGCGAACCCAGATGCTCGGCGAGGCGCACCGTGTTCTTGCTGATGCTCGCACGATGCTGCAACTGGTAGCGGCAGAAGAGACAGTTGCGCGCGCCGAACGGGAACGCCAAGCGGTGGCATTTGCAGCCGCCTACAGCTCGACGCTGACCGCCGAACTGAGAGAACGCCTACAGCGGTTTGAGGAGCAGCCGTCCTTGGAGACCTCGCCGCTCGACGAGAAACCATTCGACTGGATGATCCCTCGACCACACATCGATCTTCGGGCGCCCAGAGACGACGATACACTCAGTCTCCCCAAGGAAGAGTTCGAGAACGGGGACCCCTACGTCGACTCGTCGTGGTCTCCCCGGTACCCCACCGAGGCAACTCAGGACCACGATCACGAGCAAGTCGCCGGTCCCGCATACGACCGGCCGGGGTCTGGGTTCGGTGAGGAACTGTTCGCAGGAACACTACTGTTCTGTCCACCGACCGTTCGGGAATCGGCGTTGGAACTCCCGATTGATCGCAAGGTCCGCAAGATCCCGTTCTGGAGCGTGGGTGTCGTCATCAGCGTGATGACAATCTTGGCGGTCGCCATCATCGTCCGCCACGGTGCCTCTACGTGGTGGCTTGTGTGGCCGGCTTGCGGGGTCGTGCTGTTCGTGACCGTGTACGTCGGTGACCGGATCCGATCCGGCGCTGTCGCGGTACACAGAAAGATCAAAACCATGACCGCTTCCCGCGACGAGACTCCGTTCCACGCCACCGTGGCCAGCTGAGCGGCCAACGGGGTTCGGCCGCGGTCGGGGGCGGCAGCTATCGGCGGCCCCCGACCGCGGTGAACGCTCCCGTCGCTGAGGAGCACCATCGCAACCCACCCGCGGAGCGTCGACCTCCGAAGAACACCCGGCCCGCTCCCAGGTCCAGGCCCCGCCGCAGTACATGGTGACCGCCTGGCGTCGCCGCGGAGCCCTTCGGGGTCGGTGGGATTGAACGATTCGTCGAGGAGTCGGAGACCGGGGAAAACCGTGGGAGGGCTACGCGGCCGTGGCTGACCGACAAGCCGATGCGCCGGGCCTGCCCGGCGTGCGTGCTCGACAGCCAGGCCGCCGGCAGGCCGGTGACCTTCACCCTGATCTCACAGATCCCGCTGACGATCAGCTGCCCATCGCACGGATGCCGACTGGAGCCCACCTTCGGGTCGCTGGGCACCTTCATCGCTTGGCAGGACCCCGCCGTGGTCCCGGTGCCTGTCGACGCCCGTGTCGCGGTGATGGACCGGCGCACCCACGAAGGCCTCACCACCGGCGTCGTCACCCTGCCCGGCCGGCCGGTTCACCTGGGCGTGTGGATACGCCTGCTGCGCACCCTGCTCGACGAGGTGAACACCCCAACTTCCTACCTGCGTCCATCGGCCCGCGCCCGGCTGCAGCGGGGTCTGGCAGGCCGTCGACCGGCGCCCGCGCGACGGGCAGACCCTATGGAAGCCCTACGAGGTGCTCAGCTGGCCGGCCCAGCAGGCCATGCTGCATGCCGCGGCCGCCGCGATAGACCTGATCGAAGCCGGGGAGCTGGCCGCACCGGGCACCCTCGGGACCGTCCTGCGCGCAGGTCCGTACCCTCCGGTCCACGACGGTGATCCGAGCACAGGCTGCGGCTGCCGCCCCGCATCCGTAGGGCGGGTCACCAACTCCTGGCAGGCGGCGATGGACAGCCTCCGGGAGGCCGTGGACATCGCCCGCCAGGATCCCGGCACCGCCCGGCAACTGCTGTCCATGGCGGCCGGCTGGGCCCCGGGACCAGGACAGCTACGACAGCGCCCGCAACGCCCTGATCGCGATGGAGGTACCAGCGGACTTCCTCCCCATCTTCGACCAGTCCCGGCAACGCCAGCAGGCGGCGGCGGCCCGGTGAACGAGTGCAGGCATGTCCTCGTCGTCAGCGGCCTGTGATCCAGAGCCGGCTCCGGCCCTGGTACGGGTCTGAGGTGTGGTGCCACTCGTCACGGGACAGCGCGTGGCGGTCGACGACGAAGGATGCCGTGCTCTGCCGCTCTGCGCCGGACCATGTCCAGGGCGACGTCGAGTTCGTCGGATCCGGTTTGGTCGAGACCGGCGATGGTGATCGCGCAGGCGAGAAGCTCGTCCGCACACATGACCGCCACTCGTCGCGCGTGGGCGAGATGTTCCAGGCGAGCGTTCTCCAGCTCTGCCTGCAACTCGGCCACCTGCGCCCTGGCCTCGGCCAGCTCGTGGCCAGCGGTCACGACAACACCCGAGCGAGGGCCTGCGCTTGCTCTACGGAGAGGACGAACTCGACGAAGTCACACTCCTCGGGCGGTGCGCCGTCCTCACCGACGGCGAGATGCAGGACCCGGCTCCCATCAGCGTGACCGCTCACCGTAAGCAGGCCCGCGACGATCCCTGGCTCCCCGGTGATCGTTGTGGCAGGCCAGGAGCTGCTGATCGTGAGCATGTCCTCGGTCGTCATCGGCCCACGGTACTGAGCCGATTCACCACGGCCGATCGCTACGTGACGACATGGTCACGGCTTGTCGGTGCCCGCGGGCATCATGGGTCGTGTGCCCACGCCTTCGGTGACTACGCCGCCGACCTACCTCGAGCGTCTCTTGGGCGAGCTCGACGCGATTCAGGCTCACTACCTCGAGGTACTGGCAGCGTCCGCCATCCGCAACGTCGACCCCAACCGTCCCGGCTCCGGTGTCGTCCACTTCGGCGCTCCGAAGTGGGGGTGGGTGGCCAGCGGACCTGCGCTAGAGGCGTCCCGGATGGAGCTACTGCGTGCAGTGCGCGACTGGGCACCGCGCCTGCGGCTGCTGTTCCCGCACCCCACGCCGACCGTGACGAGGAAGCTCGACGAGCACCTCGGCCGGCTGGAGAGATGGCTCGTCCGGCCGCTCGACGGAAGCGTTCCGGCCACCATCGACAAGGCTGTCGGGATCATCAGTGATGGCTTCGCCGCGCTGCGCGGCCTCACCGAACTGCTGCCGGCCGACCCGTATGCCGTCCGCCTGGTCGTCGACACCAACAGCCTGATCGACAACCCTGACCTGGCCGCGTACACCCCGCTCATCGGCCATCGCTACATGGCCCATCTGCTGCCCGTCGTCCTGCGCGAGATCGACGATCACAAGCGAGGCGGCCGCACCCCGGACCTACGCGAGGCCGCCAAGAAGGCTGACCGTCGGCTCAAGGGCCTGCGCACCAACGGGGACGTCCTGGCCGGCGTCCGCGTCGCCGGCGACGTCTACGTCACCTTCGAGCACGTTGAGCCCAAGGACGAAGGGCTGCCCAGCTGGCTAGATCTGGACGTGCCCGACGACCGCTTCGTCGCCTCCACCCTGCTCCTGCAGTCCGCACACCCCGGCTCGGCCCTCTACGCCGCCACGAGCGACATCAACCTGCAGACCAAACTCAGCGCCATCGGTATGCCCTTCGTCGAGGTCCCCTGCCCCTAGCCGCGGGCGTGATCATTGGCGGCGACGCCGCCGATCGCATACTTGACTTCGTTGTGCACGGCACCGTTCCGTGAAGACCTCTCATAAATGGTCAGTTGGGGGTATTCAGCTGACCGGACCAGCGCAGGTGCGAGCCCGGCCTCGGGGAACAGCGGTACAGCGGTTATCGGTGAGATTGATCTTGCAGTGAGCGGGGAGCTTTCGCGTGTCCGGTAGCGGGGGAGGGCCCGAGATTCCCCGGAGTGGGCTATCCATTTCACTGCCCAAGCGCGTCTCCGCCAGCGTCTTCGCCGCGCACGCAGCCTCGGCGGGCGGCGCTGAGTGCGTCGGCTGCTGGCCCACTGCCGAGGACCGCCGTCAGACGCCGGAAACCGGCTCTGGTGACCGGAATGGCGCCGGCACGGCCCTCGATTCGCGAACGGCCGAGGCGTCGGCGATGCGAGTGCGGGCACGGTCAACGTCGGGCAGTGAAATGGATAGCCCACTCCCCGGATTGGGGTGAGCGTGTAGATACGGTGCACTACCGTCCGGGTGCGTGCCGGTGGAGTTCCTGACGGATGAGCAGGCGGGGGCGTACGGACGGTTCGTCGGGGAGCCGACCGGGCCGGAGCTGGGGTGCCGGTAACGGACGTGTCATGAGCCGCAAACGGTGATGATCACCAGCGTCGGTCGGGTTCCGGCGGCGTGCGGCAGGGTCGGTCTCGGCGGTGACACGGGCGGCCAGCTCGGGGCCTGGGTTGACGTAGCGGTCGAGGGTGCGCAGGGAGGTGTGGCGGCTCTTGGCCTGCAGCTCGACGGCGGTGCGGCCGCTTGAGCCGAGGTGGGTCAGGGCAGGGTGACGGAGCCGGTGCAGCGACCAGCCGGGCCGGCCGGGACCGACCACGCGCAGGGCTGGCCTGCTTGAAGAGGTACTCGGCGCTGATAGGACAGCCGACCCGGTCGGTGACCGGTCAGATGTCGACGGTCGCCGGCGTGCGGGCCGGGGCCGGCCAGCGATCGGCGAGGAACAGTGGGCCGGCGCTGCGGCCGTCGATGAGGCGGGGTAGGAGCCGGGCCACCCTCCCGGTCCTGCGGCTGCCCTGGCTGTCGATGCCGCGGCTGCCGTGTCCATCAGATCAATCCAGCTGAGATCACCGTCCTCGCCGCCATTGCGCGATCAGTTTGATCTGTCACGACATGACGGCCGTGCCTGGGGTGTGGTTCCGGCCGATGGTCAGGCGGGTGGCCAGGTCGAGGTGGACTTCGCCGTAGGGGCGTACGTGGGTCCAGAACAGCGGGGTCAGGCCGCGCCGGTCGACCGGGGTGAGCAGGTCGGCCCACGGCTGATCGGCCAGGACGTCCTGGAGCATGAGGGTGTTCACGTACACGAGGGCCGCCTGCAGGATCCGCAGGCACAGCGCGGTCATCTCGACTTCCTCGCGCCGGTTGGTGGCGATCTCCCCGGAGTTGCCGTAGCAGATCACCGCGTTGGCCCGGTTCCAGGACTCGACGACGCTGAGGCCTTCCTCGATCTCGCGTTGCAGGTCCCGGTCGCGCAGGTAGCGGGCCACGAAGATAGTCCGCTGGGCGCGGCCGATCTCCAGCATCGCCTGGTAGGCCGGGTGGGAGGCGTTGCGGGTGAACCGGGACAGGATCGCCTCGGTCGACGCGGTGCCGGTGCGGATCGCGGTGGCGTACTTGATGACCTGGTCGTAGTTGGCGGCGATGACGTCCCAGCGGATCGGGCGGGTCAACGCCGCCGTCAACCGCGGGTAGGCGTCCGGCTTCCCGGATGCGGGTCGGTAGAGGCGGACCTTGTTGATCCGCTTGATCCTCGGCAGCAGGTCCACCCCGAGCAGCCGGGTGATCCCGAACCCGATCTCGGACTGGCCGTGGGTGTCGACGTAGTTGCCCTCCACCTGCATCGTCGTGCCGTGGCGGATGGCGCCCTCGACCATCGCCGCGACCTCACTGGCAGAGGCGGCCAGGGTCTGGGAGTGGACCACCACCGACCCGCGTTCGACGTGCCAGTACACGAGGATCCCGCGGCCGCCGTACCGGGAGTGCCACTCGGTGAACAGGTTCTGATCCCACGAACGGAAGTGGGTGGAGTCCGACGCCACCGCCGTGCACCCGGAGCCCCACAGCCGCGGATCGCGGGCGGCGAAGGTGGCGTCGGCGATCGCGATGGCGATCATCCGGGCGGTGGCGGGGGTGAGGTAGCGGCGCCGCACGTACCGCACGTCGTCCTCACTGTGCGCATGGCCGGCCGAGATGACGGCCTTGATCCCGGTGTTCGTGCCATACCCGTAGATGGCCAGCATGAGCCGCTCGGCCAGCAGTCCGGCCGGCATGCTCCCGGCCCCGGCCGCCGAGGTGACGCCAGTCAGGCACCCGGTCCGCAGGACCGTCTCTTTCAGTACGTCGATCAACGGGACCCCGCTCCAGCGGCGGGTGACCTCGGCCTTGATCCGGCGCAGGTTCCGCGGCTCGGGTGCAGCGTCCAGCGGTGTCAGCCGGATCGCGCCCGAGGGCCGGTCCCGGACATCAACCCAGTCCAGGCCCGGCAGGTCGGTGTCGAGGGTGGCCAGGGCGGCGGTCATCTCGCCCTGGAGGGTGGCGATGAACTCGGCCGGGTCCAGCGGGGTGCGCAGCTCGGCGTAGTGCTCGGCGCGGCGGGCCTCGAAGTCCATGGGCAGGTCCTCGTCCGGGTTCCGCCACCGCCCGGCACCGGAGACCCAGACCTCCTTGCACTTCAGCTGCTCGCACAAGGCCTGGAAGGTGGCCACCTCGTACACCATCCGCACCACCCGCCGCCGACCGCGCTGATCGCCGCGGTGGACGACCTCGGCCCAGTCCCCGCGGGTGCCGCGGTGCTCCGGCGCCGACTCTGCGACCGGGTAGTAGGTCAGGTTCCCGGCCTTGGCGTAGCGGGCCACCAGGGCCAGGGCCTCGATCACCGGCCGATGGGCGGTGTTGTTCGACCGGAAGTCCAGCACCTCCAGCAACTCGATCAGCCCGCGCCGGTAGTGGTTGGTGTAGGAGGCTCGCAGCGTGGTCCGCACCGTGCGCCGGTAGACCGGTCCCTTCGTCTTGTACTCGTGGACCAGCTCCCGCAGCGTCGTCTCCCCGCCGCGCACCGCGGGGAACACCACGTCCCGGACCGCGCCGGCCGGGTCGGACAGGGCGGCCTCGGCGACGGCGAACAGGATGTTCTCCTTGCCGTCCACCCGCTTGAACGCGTTCACCAGCTCCTGGGTGACCTTCCGCTCCGCGCGGGCCCCGATCCGGTGCACCGTGGCCAGCAGCAGACCCACCAGGCTGTCGGTGATCTCCCGCTCCCGCTCGACCAGCAGCGCCGCCAGCACCGTCACTACCGACGTCGGCGAACGACGCCGCAGATGTGAGGGTGACTCCACTGCGGCCCGGGCCCGCCACCCCGAGACCACCTTCGGTGCGACATCGGCGAACAACCCCACCGGCAGGCCGATCGCGCGGACCGCCCGCAGCTTGCCGATCTCGACCAGCATCGACTCCAGGCTCACGTTCCCCGGCATCGTCTTGATCGACGCGAGGATCGATCCCGCGTCGTCGCCAGGATCCTCGCCTGCCTCCGCAGCCGGTTCGTCCTCGTGGTCGCCGTCCGGGTCGTCGCCCTCGGATGTGATCAGGGTGAGGATCCCGGCGCAGACCGCCGGACCGCACTGGGCCTCGATCCGGGTGAACCAGGCCTCCTCCGCCATCGACAGGGCCGAGCGGACCATCCGGGTCACCCGCGCCGGTGCCGGTGGCTCCACCCGCACCTCGCGGCAGCGGGCCAGCAACTCCTGGCGGACCCGGTCGGGGTTGCGTTCGGCGTGCGCGACGTGGACCGCCAGCCAGTCGGTCAGCTTCGCCGCGTCCTCCACCCCGCACACCCGAAACCCCAGGTGGTCACGGATCTGGGCCCGGTGGTACTCGATCGTGCGCCCAGACCACTCGTAGAAGCCCAGCTCAGACGCCGGAACCTGCATCTGCCGGGCGACGAACGCGACCGCTTCGGCCGGGAACTCCGCCCGACCCCGAGGGAAACGACCATGGTGCGTGTAGAACTTCAGCAGCAGCGCGAACCCCAACCGGGTCGCCCCACGCTTGCCCGCGACCAGGCCCTTCTCCCCGTCGAGCACCGTCCAGTGCTCCACCAGCTCGTCCAGGCCGATCTCGGGCCGCTCCACGACCGCAGATCATCGCCGCCCGACAAGCATCCCCGCAGCACAACCATCATGATCCACGCGGTTTGCGGCTGGTGACACGTCCGTTACCGGCACCCCAAACACGGAGATCTTCTGTCAGTTATCAGCGGCCGACGGCCCCGACGAACCCGGCGCCGATCGCGCTGATCGCGCCGGTCCCGAGGTCGGGGATCCGGGTCACGCCGTCACCCCAGCTGACGACGTGACCATCGGTCTTCAGAGCCATGACGAAGTCGGGTCCGATCGCGAGGTCCTGCACGCCTGTCAGGCCGGAAGGGACCTGCATTTTGCTGTCGTCGACGGGAGCGCCCCACATCTCCACGTGGCCGTCCTGGCAGATCGCACCGAAGACACCGTACGTGCGGACCTTCGCTGTAGGGCAAAGTCCTGCGGGAGGCTGCTGGGACGCGATTGGGTTGAGGGCCCACACGACGACAGCACCGGTCGAGGTTGCGGCAGCGTGGATACCTCCGGATGACGCGATCGATACGGCCCTGGCGGTGCTGAGCTCTGCAGGCACCCAGTCCGGCCCTTGGGCCAGCCCATTCACCGGATTCTGGCCGGTGATGACACGGCCTGCGCTCGTCAGTGCCAGTGCAGCCTGCCGGTCCCCGGCGACGTCCGTGAAGGTTTCACCCGGGAACAGCTGTGTGTACCCCAGCGCCTGACAGCAGTACATCCGCCAATCGGCAACGAATGAGCCATCGGTGATGTAGGCACCACCCGCACTGATCTTCTTCACACCCGCGTCCGGAACGTCTCCCCCCTGCCACCCTCCGAAGATGTACGACCAGCGTTGCGCCGTGCCATCCGCATAGATGACGGAGATCCCGGTGCTCGTGGCTTCGATGTCGTCGACTGCGGCGTCCTTGAGCGGGGGGATGGTCCCCGGGTAGGGCAATGCCCAGGTCGTGAGCCACGGACCGGTCGTCGGATGGCCACCTTCGGTGGCGGGGCGCACAGCGAGAACGAACTGCCAGGAGGTCTTCGCGCCGTTGGCGTCCCGCACGTCGATGGTGAGCAAGCGAGATTCGAGCGTGGTCGGCGTCCCTGAGATGGTCGTGCCTGCCAGCGTGAGCCCGGTTGGCAGCGTGCCGGTGGTTAATGCCACCTTGTAGGGCGGCGTCCCGCCGGAGATCGGCAGGTCGGCGTGGTAGAGGACGCCAACAAGTGGTGTGGGCAGGGTGCCCGCGACGGACGGCCCGTCGACGGTGATCGTGACCTTGGCCTGTCGCCATACGTTGAGCGGTCCACTCACTGACACGTAGGCCGTGTGCGTGCCGGTCTCAGTGGGTGTCCCGGTGATCCGTCCGTCAGGTTGCAGGGTGAGGCCTGCGGGAAGGTCGCCCGAGTCGAGCCGCCACTTCGCCAAGCTGGCCGTCCGTACGTTTGCCTCAAGGTGCTGCCCCTTGAACGTGCGGCCTCGCTGCGCAGAGAAGGTCTGTAGTGCCTGCGCAGGGATGGCTTGGGCTGTCGCCAGCTTCGCCAATTGGAGGGCTAGGTCGTCCAACGTCGTCTTCGTGTTGGCGTACTCGGTGTGAACCGCTGTCCCGACGAGGGGACTCCAGCGCCCATGGTTGAAGTCGCAGACGATGTCTTGACCGTCGCACGCTCCGATGGTCCGCTTGAGCACGATCGCCGGCGGGTCGTTGGGCGCGTAGCCGGTGGGTGTAGGGAGGCTGGTGACGCCGAAGGAGCCGGCCTTCGCGGTTCCGACGTAAGGGATGTTCGACTTCGCGCGCTTTTCGGGGTCAGCCAAGAGGCCAACGCCGACGACCTCGTCGGCGACGGCCTGTGAGCCCATCCAGTTGGATGTGACCTCGTGAACGACAAGTGCACCCTGTGAGTAGCCGGCGATCACCATCTCGGTGTCCGGGCACGACTCTTGGATGAGCGAGATCTGGCTCGAGAGGGCGGCCTCCCCGTCGGCGATGCTACGTAGGTACTCGATGGGGTCGGTGGTGCCGACAATGGGCACCAGTGTCTTGACGTCGGCAGCGGTGTAGTCGACGGCAACCGATCGATAGGTGCGGGGGCCGCCGGCAGCGTTCTTCAGGAGCCGATCTACCTGGCGGCCAAATTCGGCGTACGTCCAGTCGAGTTCCCGGCCCATGCCGGAGGTCTCGCCGCTTCCGCGGACCCCGATGAATGTGATGTCTCTGCACCCTGGATTCGCCGCTGCCGCGGGGCCAACCGTCGCGAGCAGCGCCGCCCCCGAGAAGATCGGCACCATCAGCCCCACAGATGTTCCGCCGATGAACTTGCGAACGTTCAACACGGCCCCTCCTCAGTGTCACTTTCTGCATATGAGACACTACACAGAGTGGCGAACACGTGCGTACGACGCGCGGTCAAGGAGAGCTTCCCGTTGATGTCCGCGAACCGCGACGTACGCCATGGACAAAGCGCAGTTGGGGCTATTCAGCTGACCGGACCGAGCCTTGGCCTGGTGCATCGGGGTTGAGGAACATCGGTGCAGCCGTTGGCGCTGAGATTGATCTTGATCTAGCCGGCCTCGACCTGGAAGCGACGTCGCCGGTCGGCCTCCTGCAGCGGACGAGGCGGCTCAAGCTACACCAGTGAGAGTCTTGGTCCTCGCGTAGTTAGTCCCCCCGTAACGCTCCTGTGGCCGCGCCGATCCCTGGGATCGGCGCGGCCAACGCTGAAGCGCGGTCTAGTAGGATTGTTTGGCTGCTTTACACCCACTTCGTCCGAAGAGGGTTCTGACCTGTCGCGGCTCCGACGAGGCAGTCCCCGACTCCGGTGCACTGGTAGACCATCTCTGCTCGGACCAGGCGAACCGGTGAGTAGATCATCGGAGTCCATGTGGTCCCCGTCGGCGTTCCGTTGACGCTGTAGCTCAGCCGCTGGGTGTACCCGGTGTCCTGAACGGCACGCATCTCAAGCGGGACGTTGCCCATGAACCAGCCTCGCGGGTACTGGTTGTACCGAGCCCAGTTCGTCTTGCATCGGGGCGACCACCTCAGCTCGAGTCGCGCGCTAGTCACGTCAGCCCAGGCGACGGTTACCGCGTCGGCCGCGCAGCCCGTCGCCGAGGGGTCCTTGCCCGAGCAGTAGTCGCCGTAGCAGGTCACGGCGCTAGCCGGTGCTGCCACGGCGATGCCGACCAGAGAAGCGCTTGCGGCCAAACTGAGACACGAGAGAGTTGCGTAGAGCCGCTTGTGGAGGCGCATGTGGTGCTCCCCTCATCCCGGCCCCGGGTTGGGGCCACACCTTTCTCGACGAGGTTACCTTCGGTAACATTCCCCTCCTGCGTGTAACGGAGGTTCTTCGCTATCCGGATGTTGGGGGCAAATGATGTGCAAGCGCAGGCCCGACTTCGCGGCGCCGTACCACGACGAGATGAAGGTGACGACGCGACCAGCCACCCCGGCCCTGGCAAGGGCACCATCACGAGACCGACGACCACAAGGCCCACGCCGACGCCCGCCGGCCATCTGATCACCGGTTCAACGTGGTGCGCGCCAATGGCTCGGGCACGCCCTGCGGCACGGAGCGAACAACGCAGGGCGACGCCGTTGGGCGCCAGCGTATGCTCCCAGAGCGGCAGAAGAGGATGTCCGCATGCCGATTCGGGACCCACCCCGAGATCAGCCGACGACCGCCGTCATCCGAATCGAGACGAGCAGGCCAGGGATCTCCGCGCCGAGCCTCGCCGCATAGCGGGCGGGTCGGCTCTCAGCGAACCATCGGGCGTACTCCTCATTCATCCCGTCGAAGTCGCGCGGGTCCGCGAGCAGAACCCCGACCTCGACCACATCATCGAGGCTGGCACCACCGGCCCGCAGGATGGCCTCGCAGTTGGGGGTCGAGGATGATCCGCGCAGCCGATAGCGGTAGCGATGATCTTGAGGATGAGACTCGAATCCTGTGCCGTGGGGAGTGAGAAGAGGCGGCGTGATGTGGACATGCCGCCGGCCCGGACGAGCCGCAACCACCGGCTCGTACTTCATCGGCTTGTCCTGCTGTCATCCCCTGTCCTCGTCGGCGGCATGCGGGTCGCGTAGTGGGCGCAGGCCCGCGCCCGGGTCCGCAGCACTGCCGCCAAGGCTGCCGCCGACACATGCAGCATCATGATCGACCCCCCCCCACTTCCGCTGTCCGGGACACAGCCGAGCCGACGACGGTCTTCGTGCAATCAGCTGCGGAACTGCTCGGTGATGGAGAACGCGTGGCTGTCGGGGAGGGACTCGTCCAGCCCGGATGCGATCATGCGCGGGAGGTTGACCCGCCAGAAGCGCCCCTCGGCGTCGATGTCGGTCCTACTGCCGTCCAGGTGCCGCTTCGGGCAGCCGCCCCAGCAGACGGGCAGGAACGAGCACCGCGAGCAGGTGGGCAGGGTCGTCGGGTCGAACGCTTCCCACCAGTCGCGGTCCGGGAACACCTGAGGTTGCTCGGCGATGGGCAGGCGGGTGCGGATCCGGCCGACTGCCCGGTGCGCCTCCCCGACCTGTAGGCCGCAGCGGTACTCCAGACCATCGGCACCCACCACCGCCGAGTCAGGCGCGAGGGCCCCGCACACCGATGTCCGAGGGTGTGGGAAGCCGGCGACGATGTCCTGGTCGTCCTGCGCATCCGACGGGAGCAGCTCTCTGGCGACGGCCTGCAGTTGATCGAAGCGTTCCGGGGTGAGCTCGTGCGGACGCAGGAACGCGGAGCGCTCCGTGTAGGCGGACAGCTTGGCCACCACCAACTTGCAGCGGAAAGGCCCGTCGAACCAGCCTCGTTCGGCGGCGAAGGCGATGAAGCCCGGCAGGTCATCGGCGTTGCCGCCGTCGGCGTTGAAGCGGACGTCGACCCGGGTGTGCCGGACGAGTTCGTCCACCAGCGCTGCGGCCTGGTCGAAGGAGGATTCGCCGTCCGCACGACGGTAGCCGCTGCGATACCGGCGGCGACGATCGTGGCTCTCGCGCAAGCCATCGAAGGAGATCTGCACCTCGCGCAGCTTGTGCCGGGCCACGAAGTCCCCGACGTCAGCTGGCCAGCGGGTGCCGTTGGAGACCACCGATGCGTGATAGGCCACCTGCCGGTCCCGGCAGTAGTCCTGCAGCGCCTGGGACGCCCGCTCCAGGAAGTCGATGTTCAGCAGCGGCTCCCCGCCGTACCAATCGATGTGCAGGGAGGCCTTGGAGCGCCGCTCCAGCCGCTGCGCGGCGATAGCCACCAGATCATCCACATCACCGATCCGCTGCTGCTCGGCCGACCGAGACTCGTAGCAGTAGTAGCAGCCCAGGTTGCAGTCCATCGTCGTCGTCACCAGAAGCGCGACCGGAGCGTTGCCGCGCGCCGCGGCATACCGTTCGCGAATCACGTCGAGTTCGTCGAAGTCGACGTCGAGGAGGAACCCGTTGCGGCGAAGCCTCGCCGTCAACACGTCGTCCAAGGAACCACCTTCGACGAGTACCCGGTCACCGCTGAGCACACCGGACAACTCGTCGGCATCCGGGCCGTCGAGACGAAGCACGCTGCCGCTGCTGGTGTTGAAGAGCGCGAAACCTGAAGCGAGCGGCACCCGGAACGTGTAACGCGACGTGGCCAGCACCGTCCCAGCCACCGGTGACTACTCGATCTCGACGATGGCCAAGCACGTGGAACGACTCCCACACAACCGCGGGGGCCGGACGGGCAGGGCAGAAGAGCCTCCAACCTCTTCGGACACCTCGTTCAGCCCGGTGTCGACGATGGGGGTCAGCACCACCTCGAATCGCTTCCCCGGCGTCAACGCCACCTTCGGTACCTCATCCTCCGACTCGATCAGACGAATCGACGGTCCACGCCCTGGCGACGACTCCATTGAGATCCCCCCTTGCATGCAGAGACTGCACTCGTGGCGTGGACCATCGTTCCGCAATCACCCGATCCGGAGCAATAGCCGCAATCCTCCCTTCGAGGCAAGAAGGAACACCCTCGCGTCACAGACGCGACGCCTCGCGAGCGGCCGCTGACAAGAAACGGCAGACGGCTCGACGGCACGACACTTGCAGTCACGACGGGGGTGAGGTGTGCAAGCAACTGGGCGACTGCGTGCTCGATCCGAGCCCCGACGCCGTCGGCCTCGAGGGCGGTGATCGCGGTGTTGAGTGCGGTGCCGGCGGCACGCAGCTCGGCGAGGACGTCGACGGTGCGTTGCTGGGGCTCGCTGCGCAGGACGAACGCGCCGACGCCTTGGCGGGTTTCGATGAGTCCGTCGTCGACCAGCAGGTGCTGGGCCTGGCGGATCGTGTTCAGCCCGGGGACCTGATAGTGCTCCATCAGTCGCAGGCGGACCTGGACCGGGTGTTCTTCCTCGACGACGAGGACCGGGCGCTGGTGGACCGGCGCTGGTGGACCGGCGCCGCGGGACCCACATGCGGGCCGGGTTCGCCCTGCAACTGGTGACCGTGCGGTGGCTCGGAACGTTCCTGGAGGAGCCGCTGGACGTGCCGGGCGCGGTGCTGGACTTCGTGGCCGGGCAGCTGGGGGTGGCTGACCCGTCGCAGGTGAAGCGGTACACGGAGCGGACGAAGACCCGGTTCGACCACCAGTGGGAGATCCGTCGGGTCTACGGGCTGAGGGAGTTCACCGAGGTCGAGGCCGAGTTCACCGACTGGGTGGTGGCCCGGGCGTGGACCTCGGGGGACGGCCCGAAGGCGGTCTTCTGCGACGGGATGGCGTGGCTGCGGGACCGCAAGGTCCTGTTGCCGGGGGTGACGACGCTGGCGCGGCTGGTCGCGAAGGTCCGCGACGACACCACACGTCGGTTGTGGGAGCAGTTGCAGGGGCTGCTGACGCCGGCCCAGCGGTATGTGCTGGACCAGTTGCTGGAGGTCCCGCCGGGATCGCGGGTGTCGGATCTGGAGCGGTGGCGCAAGGGTCCGCCGCCGCGTGGCAGCGGCCCGGCGATCATCAAGGCGTTGGACCAGGTGGCGGAGATCGCGGCGTTGGGGCTGGCCGATCTGGGTGCCGAGGCGCTGGTGCCGCCGCGGAGGCTGGGTGAGTTGGCCAGGTACGGGGTGAGCGCGGACGCCTCCCAGATCCGCCGGCATCCCGACGGCCGTCGGCTGGCGACATTGTTGGCCACGGTCCGGCATCTGCAGGCCAAGTCGGTCGACGACACCCTGGAGCTGCTGGACCTGCTGATGACGACCGAGCTTGTGGGCAGGGCGCAGGCGGCTTCGGACAAGGAGAAGGTCCGCAAGCACCCGAAGCTGGCCAAGGCCTCGGCCCGGCTGGCGGTGGCGGTCCAGACGCTGTTCGAGTCCGACGGCTGGGGCGGGCCGGAGGAGGAGCCGCGGGTGTGGCAGGTGTGGGAGGCGATCGAGGCGGTCGTGTCCCGGGCCGAGCTACCTGCCGCGCTGGTGCTGGTGACCGAGAACGTGCCGCCGGCCGACGCCACCGATCCTGACGACTGGCGGTCGCAGCTGCAGGGCCGGTACGCGACGGTGTCGGGGTTCTTGAAGGTGCTGCCGGACGTGATCTGCTTCGGGGCGAACGCCGAGGGGCTGCCGGTGCTGGAGGCGATGCGGGTGCTGCCGGACGTGCTGGCTTACCGCAGCGGCCTGCCCGCGCCGCTGATCCCGGGCCGGCTGATCGAGGCCGGCGTGGTGAACGGGCCGTGGCGGCGCCTGGTGTTCGGCCACCCGGGGCACGCCGACGGCGCGGTGAACCGGCACGCCTACACGTTCTGTGTGTTGGAGCAGTTCTGGCGGCATCTGAAGCGCCGCGAGATCTACGCCGAGGCCTCCACCCGGTGGCGCAACCCGCAGGCCCAGCTGTTGGAGGGCGCGGCGTGGGAGGCGATCCGTTCCGATGTGCTGACCGCCCTCGGCCTGCCGGGCGACCCCGACGGGCTGCTGGCCGAGCATGCCCGCACGCTGGACGGCGCCTATCGGGAGGTCGGCGGCCGGCTGGTGGTCAACACCGAGGTCCGCGTCGACGACGCCGGGAAGATCCACCTGACCGGGGTGAAGGCGGTCGAGGAACCGCCGTCCCTGGTCGACCTGCGTAACCGGACCACCGCCATGCTGCCGCGGGTGGACCTGCCGGAGGTGATCCTGGAGGTCATGGCGTGGGTGCCGGAGCTGGCGGAGGCGTTCACCGCCGTCTCCACTGGCCGGTCCCGGCTGGAGGACCTGCCGACCTCGATCGCCGCGTGCCTCGGCCCCCGGGGCCGGACTCAGCTCGCGCGATCGGCGGGTTCCCGCTTGAGCCCCCTCACAGCGGTATCAGAGCCCGAAGTCCCGCTCTCCGTTAGGTGAGGCAGGCAATCACACAACCACCGGGGGTTTCCATGACAGCGACAAGCGCCTTCGACCTCGACCTGGCTGCGGTCGGCGCCGGTCCGAAGACACCGTCTCCTTCGGCGTGGGAGGACGAGGTCTTCTACTTCCTTCTCGTGGACCGGTTCTCGGACGGAAACGAGGACGGCTACCGTGATCTAGACGGCAACCCGGTGGCGGGCAACACCCCCCTGTTCACCCCGGCGGACAACGGCAACGCCGTCACCACCGACCAGGACGCCGCGACCTGGCGGCACTCGGGCACTCAGTTCGCCGGCGGCACACTCGCCGGGATTCGCAGCAAGCTTGGCTATCTGTCGCGGCTCGGGGTCACCGCGCTGTGGATCAGCCCGGTGCTGAAGCAGTCACACACCGATCCGGGTGCGACGCAGAACTACCACGGCTACGCCACCCAGGACTTCCTCGCGGTCGATCCGCACTTCGGCACTGCCGACGACCTGAAAGACCTCGTTGTCCAAGCGCATCAAGCCGGCCTCCGGGTCATTCTCGACGTCGTCCTCAATCACGCCGGGAACGTCTTCGACTACGACCTGTCCGACCCGAACCGGTATCCCTCGAGGGACCCGGCAGCGCCGGCCGGAACCGTCGACCCCCGCTGGGACGGGCATGAGTACCCGGTGGCCGGCTGGCGTGACGGCCACGGCGGGCGGGTGCCGTTCACGCCCGTGGCAGCGGCCGCCACCTATCCCGACGGGGCAGTGTTCCCCCGTGAGCTGCACGATCCAGCGGCGTTCAGCCGGATGGGACGGGTGGACAACTTCGATCACTTCCCCGAGACGCTCGAGGGCGACTTCTTCTCGCTCAAGGACATCCGTCAGGGTGGCGGCCACGTCGACGAGTACGTGGCGTCCACCGCGCTGCAGGCCATCGCGCGGGCCTACTGCTGGTGGATCGCCTTCGCCGATCTCGACGGTTTCCGGGTCGACACCGTCAAGCACATGGACCCGGGTGCAACCCGGTACTTCGCTTCGGTGATCCACGAGTTCGCCCAGAGCATCGGCAAGGACCGCTTCATGCTCGTCGGGGAAGACACCGGGTCGCGGGGACAGGCGATCGAGCGGATGGAACTGACAGGACTGGACGCCGCGCTGGGACTGGCCGACGTCCAGTCCCAGATCGAGGCGGTCACCAAGGGCCGCAGCGCACCACGCAGCTACTTCGAGCTGTTCCGCAACTCCGCCCAGATCGGCAAGGGCACGCACACCTGGCTGCGGAACACCGTCTTCGTGATGATCGATGACCACGACAAGGTCCGGGACGGCGAGTTCAAGCGGCGCTTCTGCAGCGCCGACGACGGCTCGACCCTGGCCCTGGCCGCCTTGGCGCTCAACGCAACCACCCTGGGAATACCGTGCCTCTACTACGGCAGCGAGCAGCGCTTCGACGGCCAGGGAGGCGGCCAGGACAAGGACCGCTACATTAGGGAAGCCATGTTCGGGGGGTCGTTCGGCGCCTTCCGCAGCCGCGGGCGGCATTTCTTCAACGAGACCAGCCCGGTCTTCGCGGAGTTGAGCCGCGTGCTCGCGGTCCGCCGGGCCGAGCCGACACTGCGGCGCGGCCGCCAGTTCCTCCGGCAGATCTCCGGCAACGGCGTCGACTTCGACTATCCGACCGCTCTCGGCGGTCAACGGATCCTGAGCGTCGTGGCCTGGTCCCGAATCCTGGCCGAGCGGGAGGTGCTCTGCGCCATGAACACCGACCCGGATCAGGCCCGGACGGCGTGGGTCACCGTGGACGCAACCCTGCACCAGGCCGGTGACGCCTTGCCCTGCCTGTACCGCAGCGACCCCGGACCACAACCGCCGCTCACGGTGGCCGCCCGCAACGGGGCCGCCGTGCAGCTGACGATCCCACCGGGTGGGTTTGCCATCTACGGCTGACTTCACCCCGGCGGGGAAGCTCCCAGCCAGCCCGCCGCACAAGCTGCGTAGCCTCCCACGGTTTGTCCCGGTCTCCACCAGGAGCGGAGGGGGAAGACCCCCGCTCGCGCGGGGACGACGGTGATCCGATGGAGCTGCCCGGCCCCCGGTTCGCAAGACCCCCACGGAATCCCGAGGCTGCGAGCCGCAAAGTAGGAGGCAGGGTTGCGGCGGTACGGGCTCAGCTCATCCGGCGGGAGCAGCTTCGGCGTCGGCGGGGAGCTGAAGGGCGCGGTAGAGGGTGGACCGGCCGATCTTGAGGTGTCGGGCGATGGTCGGGATGGACTCGCCCTTGGCCTGGCGGGCACGGACGACGGCTAGGACGTCGTCGTCCACTCGTGCGGGGCGACCGCCGCGGCGGCCTTGGGCTTCGGCGGCGCGTAGGCCGTCGAGGGTGCGTTCGCGGATCAGGTCGCGTTCCATCTCGGCGGCCATCGCGGCGACCATGAACAGCATCTTGTCCGCGATGGTGGCCCCGTCGGGGCGGTGCAGGCCGGCGCAGATGCCGGACAGGATGTGCAGGTTGATCCCACGGGCGTGCAGGTGGTCCTCGAGCAGGACGAGCAGTTCCTTCATCGAGCGGGCGACCCGGTCCGGCTTGTAGATCACCAGGGTGTCCCCGGGCTGCAGTCGCTCGAGCGCGGCGTACAGCTTGGGCCGGTCCCCGCGGGTGGAGGCGGTCTCGACCACGATCTCGCGGCAGCCCGCGACGGCGAGGGTGTCCAGCTGGGCTTGGTGGTCCTGGGTTCGGGTGGAGACGCGGGCGTAGCCGATCCGGACGCTGTTGTCGTAGCCCGCGGCGGGTCGCTCGTGGTCACTCACTCGACGATCATCCCGAAACCCGTCCCGGAACCTCCGGTCGACACCCCGGTTCCGGGACTGGTTTTCGGGACGGTCCGACCTGCGGGTTCGTCCTCACCTGTTGATCTTCCCGGTAACCCTCGTTATCGGGACACCATGGCGTTCCGATAGCGAGGCCCCTACTTGCGGCTGGGGACAGGGCTAGAGCTCCTTCGGTGCCCTAGGACGGGACTGAATAACCCTGCGACCTGGGTGAGTGCCGTGTTTGCTGGGGTTTGTCGTAGCTGGGCGGCATGTCGTGGCCGTCTCAGGTGACGGGTCCTGGAGAATCGCAGGGTGCAGGGTGTGACGCGGATGGACCGGGATCTGTGGGATGCGCAGGACGTGGCCGGGAGCCTGGTGCCGGCGGGGAGCGTGTTCGCGTTTCTGGCCGAGCATCGCCGGGAGTTGTTCGACGATTCGTTCACCGCGGACCTGTTCCCCTCCCGGACCGGGCGTCCGTCCCTGCCGGCGGACCTGATCGGGTCGGTGCTGGTGCTGAAGGAGCTGTACGCCCTGTCCGATCCGCAGACCGCAGACGCCCTGAAGTACGACATCCGGTGGAAGGTGGCCTGTGGCCGGTCGTTGACCGATACCTCGTTCGACCCCTCGACGTTGGTGTACTGGCGTAAGCGGATCGCGGCCTCGGACCGTCCGGACCGGGTGTTCGACAAGGTCGCGCAGGTGATCGCCGAGACCGGGATCCTCAAGGGTCGACGCAGACGGTGTGTGGACTCGACCGTGTTCGATGATGCGGTGGCCACTCAGGACACCGTCACCCAACTGGTCGCCGCGATCCGTAAGGTCGTCCGGCTGGTCCCCGGCGCACCGCAGGTGGTCGCCGAGGTGTGCACGCTGGACTACGCCAAGGCCGGGAAACCGGACATCGACTGGGACGACCCGCAGGCCAAGGCCGACCTGGTCTCCGCCCTGGTGAGTGATGCGTTGGCGGTCCTGGCCCGGTTGTGCGGACCCGGTGGGCCGCAACGGGACCCGGCCGCCGCGGACGCCCTGGGGCTGCTGGCGCTGGTGGCCGGGCAGGATGTGGAACCGGCCGACGGCTCGGACGGGACCGACGGCCGGTGGGTGATCGCCCGCAAGGTCGCCCCCGACCGGGTGATCTCCACCGTGGACCCCCAGACCCGCCACACCCGCAAGTCGAAATCCGTGCGCCGGGACGGCTACCGCGCCCACCTGGCCACCGAACCCGAGACCGGACTGATCACCGACGCCGAACTGACCATGGCCACCGGCGAGGCCAACACCGACGCCGCCATGGGCGTGAAGATGGCCGACCGCGACCGCTTCCACCCCACCGAACAGACCACCACCACCACCACCACCACCGCCGAGACCGCCCAGACCGCCGAGACCGCCGAGACCGCCGAGACCGCCGAGACCGCCGAGACCGCCGAGAGGAGCGTAGGCGGGGGGTTGGAGGTCTACGGGGACTCGGCCTACGGCAGTGGTGAGGCTCGTGAGGCCTACCGCCGGGCCGGTCACGACACGGTGATCAAACCCAAGCCGGTGCTGCCGGCCGTGCCCGGCGGGTTCACCCTGGACGACTTCGTCATCGATCACGAGGACGAGACCGTGACCTGCCCGGCCGGTCATACCCGTCCGATGACCGCTTCCCGGACGGTGACGTTCGGGAAACTGTGCGCCGGGTGCCCGCTGCGCGCGAAGTGCACCACCGCCCAGACCGGCCGATCCATGACCATCCACCAGTACGAGGCGCTGCTGCGTGCCGCCCGGGCCCAGGGGCGCACTCCGGAGTTCAAGCAGGCCTACCCCACCCGTTCCAACGTTGAACGAACCGTCGCCCACGTGGCCACCCAGAACGGACGCAGGATCAAGCTGCGCTACCTCGGGGCCGAGGCGAACCATGCCTGGCTACGCGGCCGGGCCGCCGCGCTCAACCTACGGACCATGCTCAAGCACGGCCTCACCCGCCGCGACGGTGCCTGGGTCCTGGCCTGAACGGCCCGGCCGGACCCGGACCAGGCCACAACCACCTCCGCTTGACCCCTACGGCATGGCAGCGGCCGGCTCAGACCCGGCGAGGAGGGCGAAGTCGTCGTCCACCCCCAAGCGTGACAAGACCCGCCGCTCGACGGCCTCTCGAGACCCTCATCGCCACCACCCCAACGACCAGCCTTGTTCAGTCCCGTCCTAGGCCGCGATTTCGACACATCCGACCATTCGCTTGTAGAACAAGGAGTTAGGAAGGTAGTCGCTCTATATAGACCTGAGGGTTGATGGCCTCAAGCGGCGCAGGTTGGTGCGTCAGCACCGGCCACTGTCGCGTCAGCGCCGAATGGACGACGTGCGCCGGCGTCGTGGCGTACTGGCCACCTCGGGCGGCAGCACCAGCCGTACCGGCGGCGCGAGCCGTGTCCCCGGTCAGTGTGTCCACCACCGTGACCGGCAGGCCCAGGACGAGCTCGAGCGAGCCGTGGTCATCGTGGGGGAGTGCGGCCCAGGCATCCTGTAGAGCTGTCGTCGGCACGGCCAGCACCAGCCCGAGCTCCACTGCCGTCTGGATGAAGGCACGGGCGTAGATCGTCCGTCCAGTTGCTGCGTCGGTCAGGGCTGAAGCGTCGAGTACGCGACCACCGATCACGAGGCGCGCTGCGCCGACGACTCACCGAGGATGGCGGCACGCGCCCAGGCGGCCGCCGCTGGGTCTGGCTCACCCCAGGCAGCACGCAGCTGATCGAGCGCCCGATCACGGGCGATCTTCGTCTGGACTGCCTCGGTGACGTAGGCAGAGACGCTGGCCCCAGCAGCCTCGGCCATACCCGCCAGCTGCTCGGCAGTGTCGCCCGGCATGCTCACCGTGACTCGCTTACTCTCGCTCATACCGAAAGGCTACTTTGCGCATACTGCTCATGGGAAGCCAACCCGAGCCGGTGCGGTGGGCCAATCGCGGTCTGGAGATGGAGGCAACTGGGCATCCCCCTGTGCCCGTCCCCAGACGGCCCAGGACTCCTAGCGGTGACCCCAGGGGCAAGGTAGGCGGGGATGTTGCGATGGGATCTCTCTGGGTGGTTCGCCCCGCTGGCCGGTTGACTGCACCTTGGTCTATCCGGAGGAAATCCCGGCCGTCGCGGTGGAGTACGTGGCCGGCCTGGTGAAGGTCGACCCGGCCCTGTTCGTGAAGTACTCCTGGTCCGCCCGAGCGATCAAGTACCACCGTGCCCAGATCCGGGACTCATTCGGGTGTGCGGGGTTGAGCTGGTCGAGGACCGCCTGGTTGAGGCGTTGCTGGCGCACTATCGGGCGGAGCGGATCGAACCACCGGGCCGGGTGGAGCGGATCGTCGCTTCGGCCAGCGCCCAGTTCGACGCTTGGCTGTGCTCCCGGACGGTGGACCGGCTCGGCTCGGCGCAGGCGGATCTGGCGCGGCTGGTGGAGGGCCAGAATGACGCGCACGGCCCGGGGGGGAGGAGCTGCTAGCCAAGTTGAAGGCCGACCCGGGACGCGGTCAGCCTGGACGCGATCCTGACCGAGATCCGCAAGCAGCAGCCGGTCCGGACGCTGGGGCTGCCGGCGGACTTGTTCGCCGACGTGTCGGAGAAGCTGGTTGCCGCGTGGCGGGCCCGGGCGGTGAAGATGTACCCGTCGGACTTCCGGGGAGCCCCGGCACCGGTGCG
>JBAPWU010000244.1:0-1725 GCA_049283855.1 Kineosporiaceae bacterium | reverse complement strand
GCGTGGTCGCGGTGGCCACGGCCCGCAGCACCGCGGCGGCCTTGTCACCGCACTCGTCGTGCTCACGCTCGGGCACCGAGTCCGCGACGATCCCGGCGCCCGCCTGCACGTGCGCCACGCCCTCGCGCACCAGGGCGGTGCGGATCGCGATCGCGAGGTCCATGGCGCCGGCCCAGTCGAAATACCCCACGACCCCGCCGTACAGGCCGCGGCGGACCGGCTCGAGCTCCTCGATCAGCTCCATCGCGCGTGGCTTGGGCGCCCCGGACAGGGTGCCGGCCGGGAAGGTGGCCTGCAGCACGTCGTAGGCCGAGCGCCCGGGGGCCAGATCACCCTCGACCACCGAGACCAGGTGCATCACATGGCTGTAGCGCTCCACGTTCATGAAGTCGACCACCTCGACCGACCCCGGCACGCAGACCCGGCCGAGGTCGTTGCGGGCCAGGTCGACGAGCATGATGTGCTCCGCCCGCTCCTTGGGGTCGGCCAGCAGGTCCTCGGCCAGGGCGTTGTCCTCGGCCGCACTGACCCCGCGCCAGCGGGTGCCCGCGATCGGGTGGGTGATCACCCGGCCCCCGGTCACCGTGACCAGGGCCTCGGGGCTGGATCCCACCACGTCCAGGCTGCGGCCCTGCGGATCGCGGGTGCGGTAGAGGTACATGTACGGGCTGGGGTTGGTCGCGCGCAGGATCCGGTAGACGTCCAGGGCGTCGGCCGGGCAGTCCAGATCGAACCGCTGGGCCAGCACCACCTGGAACACCTCCCCGTCGCGGATCCCCTCCTTGCCGGCCCGGACGGCGTCCTGGTAGGCCTGCGGAGTGGTCCGGGCGACCGGCTGCGGCGCGGCATCGGCGTGCACGGCCACGGTGGACGGCGCCGGCGCGGCCAATTGGGCCGTCATCCGGTCCAGACGGGTCACGGCGTCCGCCCAGGCCTCGTCGACCCGTTCGTCGGTGGCGTCGTAGTTCACCGCGTTCGCGATCAGCAGCACCGTGCCGTCGCTGTGGTCGAGCACGGCCAGGTCGGTGGCCAGGCTCATCGACAGCTCGGGCACCTCCAGCTCGTCGACGGTGTCGATCGGCAGCCGCTCCCACCGGCGGACGGCGTCCCAGGAGACGAAGCCGACCATGCCGCCGGTGAGCGGGGGCAGGCCGGGCAGGCGGGGGGTGGCCAGGGCCGCCACCGTGTCCCGCAGGGCGAGCAGCGGGTCCCCGTCGGTGGGCACGCCGACCGGCGGCTCACCCAGCCACTGGGCCTGCCCGTCGAGGCTGGTCAGGGTGGCCGCGCTGGCCGCGCCGACGATGCTCCAGCGCGACCAGACCCCGGTGTGCTCGGCCGACTCCAGCAGGAAGGTGCCGGGGGCGTCCGCGGACAGCTTGCGGTACAGGCCGATCGGGGTCTCCCCGTCGGCCAGGAACCGGCGGACCACCGGGATCACCCGGCGGTCGACGGCCAGCTCGCGGAAGGTGTCCAGGTCGGGCCAGGTCGCACCGAGCGGGGTGCCGGCGGGGTTCTCGATCATCGGGAGACCTCGAAGGCGTCGAAGCAGGAACGGTGGCCGGTGTGGCAGGCCGGCCCGACCTGGTCGACGCTGATCAGCAGGGCGTCGCCGTCGCAGTCCATCCGCACCCCGCGCAGGTGCTGCACGTGACCGGAGGTGTCACCCTTGCGCCAGTACTCGCCGCGGCTGCGGCTCCAGAAGGTGACCCGGCCCTCGGCGAGGGT
>JBAPWU010000243.1:0-5177 GCA_049283855.1 Kineosporiaceae bacterium | reverse complement strand
GGCCGGGTCAGCGCGCGGTAGGCAGGCACGCCGACGGCGGCAGCCGCGGCCACCCCACCGGCCGCCAGTAGCGACCGGCGGGTCAGCACGGGCACACGTGCCCGATCACTCCTCGGGGACCAGCCAGACCGCGCCGAGTGGGGGAACCCGCAGCACCGCGGACGCCGGGCGGCCGTGCCAGCCGATCTCGTCGGCCTCGACGGCGCCCAGGTTGCCGACCCCGGAGCCGCTGTACTCACCGGCGTCGGTGTTCAGCACCTCGCGCCAGCGACCGGCGCGGGGCAGGCCCACCCGGTAGTTCTCGTCCGGCACCCCCGAGAAGTTCGTGATGGAGACCAGCGGGCGCTTGCGGGCCTTGTCCCAGCGCATGAACGAGAAGGTGTTGTGCGCGGAGTCGTTGGCGTCGATCCACTCGAAGCCCTCGGGCCCGAAGTCGATCTCCCACAGGGCCGGTTGTTCCTTGTAGGTGCGGTTGAGGTCGCGGACCAGTTGCTGCAGGCCGGCGTGCCAGGGCGTCTCCTGCAGCCACCAGTCCAGGCTGCGCGACTCCGCCCACTCGGCCTCCTGACCGAGCTCGATCCCCATGAAGATCAACTGCTTGCCGGGGTGGGCCCACATGAATGCCAGGTAGGCACGCACGTTGGCGAGCTGCTGCCAGCGGTCACCGGGCATCTTGCGCAGCAGCGACCCCTTGCCGTGCACGACCTCGTCATGGCTGATCGGCAGCACGAAGTTCTCGCTGAAGGCGTACATCATCGAGAACGTCATCTGGTGGTGGTGGAACTGGCGGTGGATCGGCTCCTTGCTCATGTACAGCAGGGAGTCGTGCATCCAGCCCATGTTCCACTTCAGGCCGAAGCCGAGCCCACCCACGTGGGTCGGCCGGGTGACTCCCGGCCACGCGGTCGACTCCTCGGCGATGGTGACGATGCCGGGGCAGCGCTTGTAGACGGTGGCGTTGGTCTCCTGCAGGAACGACACGGCTTCCAGGTGCTCACGGCCGCCGTAGATGTTCGGGGCCCACTCGCCGTCCTTGCGCGAGTAGTCCAGGTAGAGCATCGAGGCGACCGCGTCGACCCGCAGCCCGTCGATGTGGAACTCCTCCAGCCAGAAGATCGCGTTGGCGACGAGGAAGTTGCGCACCTCGGTCCGGCCGAAGTCGAAGACGTGCGTGCCCCACTCGGGGTGGTCGCCGCGCCGGGGGTCGGCGTACTCGTAGAGCGGCTGGCCGTCGAAGCGCGCCAGCGCCCACTCGTCCTTGGGGAAGTGGGCCGGAACCCAGTCCAGGATCACCCCGATCCCGGCCTGGTGCAGCTTGTCGACCAGGTAACGGAAGTCGTCGGGGGAGCCGAACCGCGAGGTCGGCGCGTAGTACGAGGTCACCTGGTAGCCCCACGACCCGCCGAAGGGGTGTTCGGCGACCGGCATCAGCTCGATGTGGGTGAAGCCGAGGTCGGTCACGTACGCGACCAGCTCCTCGGCCAGCTCGCGGTAGCTCAGCCCCTGCCGCCAGGACCCGAGGTGCACCTCGTAGGCGCTCATCGGGGCGTTGTGCACGTCCTTGGTGGCCCGGGCGGTCATCCACTCCTGGTCGCCCCAGGCGTGCTTGGCGTCGACGACGACGCTGGCGGTCGACGGGGGGATCTCGGTGCCGAAGGCCATCGGGTCGGCCTTCTGCCGCCAGGTCCCGTCCTTGCCGAGCAGCTCGAACTTGTACCGGGTGCCCTCGCCGACCCCGGGCAGGAAGAGCTCCCACACCCCGGAGGCGCCCAGGCTGCGCATGCCGTGCCCGCGGCCGACCCAGTGGTTGAAGTCGCCGATCACCCGCACCGCCTGGGCGTTGGGCGCCCAGACCGCGAAGGACGTTCCCGCGGCGGCGCCCATCGGGCCGTCGAAGCTCTGCAGGTGGGCACCGAGCACGTCCCACAACTGCTCGTGGCGGCCCTCGCTGATCAGGTGCAGGTCGATCTCGCCGAGGGTGGGCAGGTGCCGGTAGGGCTCGTCGACCCGGGTGGTGCCGGTGCCCTCGTAGGTGACGTCGAGCCGGTAGTCGGTCACCTCGGGGATCGGCACGACCGCGACCCAGATGCCTTCCCACTCGTGCGCCATCGGGTAGGTCTCGTCGCCGTGCAGCACCACGTCCACGGAGGTGGCGAACGGGCGCAGGGTGCGGATCGTCACCGCGCCGGCATGCGGATGCGCGCCGAGCACCGAGTGCGGGTTGTAGTGCGCGCCCCCGGCCACCTGGGCGAGTGTGGTCCGGTCCACCTCCCACAGGGGGTTCGTGTCGACGTCCTTCGTGGCGGCTGCGGCGACGGGCGCCTGACCCTTGCGCTTGTTGCTCGGCATGCCGTCAGTCTGTCGCGCCTGCCACCCCGGGCGCTACCACACCGCGCTGCACGTGATGCAATCGCTTGCGAACCGTCCCTGCCGCCGCCCGCCAGGCCGCCAGGGAGCGGGTGACTGCCCCGAAATCGTCAGAACCCCCGGGTGTGGGCCGGTGGACCACCGGATCAGGGGGGTCCTGACGAATTCGGGGCACCAAATCCACCGGCGAGGGTGCCTGTGGACAACGTCGTCGCCGCCGGCGGGGGTCAGAGCATGCTCGATCCGTGCCGGCCGAGCGTGGAGAGCGCGCACCCGAGGTGGTGCGCCAGTTCGGTGGCCGGGCCCTGCGGCGGGCTCTGCTGCGGCACGTCTCCGAGAACGAGATCAAGCGCGCGTTGGCCGCCGGGGACCTGGTGCGTTCGGCGCGCGGGTTGTACGTGTTGCCCGCCCTACCCGCAGAGCGGGCGATGGCGGCGGCCTGCCGCGGTGTGGTGTCGCACGACTCCGCCGCTCGCCTGCTCGGCCTTCCTCTCCTCCACGTCCCGCGCGAGGTGCACGTGACGGTCCGGCGGGGCGCTCGCCCGGCTCCCCGCAAGCAGGTCGTGGTGCACCAGCGTGATCTGTCCCCGGGCGAGGTGGTCGGCGATGTCACGACACCCGTGCGGACGGTCCTCGACTGCTGCCTCTGCCTGCCGTTCCGGGAGGCGCTGGCGGTGGCCGACTCGGCGGCGCGCCTGGTACCGGGTTTCGTCGAGGAGTTCCGGACCGCGGCGGACGCTCCAGGCCCGGGCCGCGCCGCGCGCCGGCGCGTTGCCCGGCACGTCGACGGCCGGGCCGCCAACCCGTTCGAGTCGGCCCTGCGCGGCAGCCTGATCGACGCGGGAATGACCGGGTTCGTGCCCCAGTTGTGCATCTCGACCCGAACCGGCATAGCCAGGGTCGACCTCGGCGACCCCGTGCGCCGGATCGCCGTCGAGGCGGACAGCTTCGAGTGGCACAGCACCCGTGACGCCCTGACGGAGGACTGCCGCCGCTACGACGAGTTCGTCCGGGACGGGTGGGCCGTGCTGCGGTTCGCCTGGGACCACGTGATGTTCGATCACGGGTGGATGGTCGGTGTGGTCGGCGACGTGCGATCGAGCCGGGCCGGCTGAGACCAGTGGCATGATCTGGCCACGTGGCGGGAATCCTGCACGTCTGCATGGCCAACCGGGCTCGCTCGGCGCTGGCCGAACTGATCACCCGGGATCGCCTGGCCGCCCATGGGCTGGCGGAGGCCATCCCCGTCTCGGGCGCGGGCACCTGGACCCGCGGCGGTGAGCCGATCTGGCCCGCCGCCGGCGAGGAGGCCCGACGTCGGGGGCTCGACCCGAGCGCCTTCCGGTCGCACCGCCTCAGCGAGGACCTCGTCCGCGACGCCGACCTGGTGCTGGCCGCCACCCGCGCCCTGCGCGACGAGGTGATCACATTGGCCCCCTTCGCCCTGCGCCGCACGTTCACCTGGCTCGAGCTGGCCTGGCTGCTCGACGGTGTCGACCCCCATGCTGTGCCCGGCACGACGCCGCTGGAGCGCCTCCGCGCCCTCCCGGCCCTGGCCGCCACCCGCCGCGGGCATCTGGCTGCTACGTCCGGTTCGTCCTTCGATGTCGCGGATCCGGTGAATCGTGACGCGGCGTACATGTCCGAGGCCGCGAATCAGATCTCGGGCGCCGTTGACCGCCTGGTCGGCGTCGTCGCAGGTCAAGCCACGGAAAGGCGCTCCGCCCCCTGATCCGTGGTCGAGGACACAGACCCAATTGTTACTCTGAATGACTGAACCGATACTCAGGGTGTGGCACTATCTGCAGCATTGAGTAGTCGGTTGATCCGTATGGGTGACGACCTAGTGGGGGAGTTTCGATATGACCCGTAAGACATGGCTGGCGGCGCTGGCAGGCGCGGGGGTGCTCGTCGCCGGGTCGCTGACAGCAACGAACGCACATGCCATCTCGGCTGCGCCGGCCACGGCGCAGGCCCTGGGCGCATACACCGCGAGCGGAGACCTGGTCGCCGGTCGGCATACGGTGACCTCGAAGAGCCTGCACGGCCGCGGCGACGACGGGCACGGCGGTGAGCACAGCGGCGGGGCCAGGCGCTCCGACAAGCGGCGCAGCGCTCCCGCGACGCCCGTCACGACGAAGAAGTCCGACCGTGACCGCCGCCACGGCAGCGAACACAGCGACCACCGCGGCGACGGGAACGGCGGCGGGAACGGCGGCGGGAACGGCGGCGGGCACCACCACGGCGACGGCTGCCACTACCCGCCGAGCAGTTCCCCGCAGGTCGTGCTCACCGGCCCGAACCACACCCACGCCGGCCGCACCGTGACCCTCACCGGCAAGGTCAGCCTCAACGGCTGCCAACTGAGCCGGGTGAAGCTGGGCCTCTACAGCTCCCACGACGGCGCCACCAACTGGGTCATGATCCGCGACGGCGAGGTCGACCGCGAGGGCAACTTCTCCTTCCAGGTGCCGTCCTACGCGACCCACTACTACCAGGCTGTCGTCGCGGCCGGTGACGGGTACGCCCCGGCGTCGTCGAAGATCCTGCCGCTCGTCCTCAAGGCGGCCAACAGGCACTGACCGAGCGCGCACCCGACGACGCCGATCCCTCGGGGGGATTCTGGGGGAGTGCCTGCATGAGGGGACGAACGCGCCTCCTGCTCGGAGGTGCGGCGGTGGCTGCTGCCATCACAGTGGCGGCCACCGGCTGGCTGGCCTGGACGGCGCGCGAGGCGCGCACCGAGCTGGTCGCCGCACGCGCCGAGCTCGCACCACTGCGCACCGGGGTGCTCACCGGTGACCCGACGG
>JBAPWU010000242.1:0-1828 GCA_049283855.1 Kineosporiaceae bacterium | reverse complement strand
GCGCCATCCGCAGCGACAGCGGCAACCGGGCCGACCCCAGCGCGGCCAGCCCCACTGCGGCGCCGGTTGTGCCGACCAGCCCGATCTCGCCCAGCCCGATCCCAAGGATCACCGCGACGGTCCGGTGGGTGGTGGCGCCCCACAGGGTGAGCCCGATCCCGGCTGCCGCCACGACTGCGCCGAGGACCGGGATGTGTCGCTGGATCGTCTCCGCCGGGCGCCTCCCGGTGAGGGCGGCGACGACGTCCAACCGGGCCGCCTGCCGGGCGGGGACCAACGCCGCGGCCAGCGCGGTGAGGGCCCCCACGGTGACCAGGATGGCCAGGTCGAGCGGGCTGACGTCGATGCTCGGGGAGACCAGGTGACCGCCGGAGCGCAGCACGACCACGGCCAGGGCGCCCAGGCCCGCACCGGCCACCGCGCCGGCCAGGGACGCGGCGACCCCTACCAGGAAGGCGTTGGCCAGGACGATCCGGCGTGCGTGGCGCCGCTCGCCGCCGGTGGAGATGACGACGGCGAGCATCCGCTGGTTGCGTCGGGCACCCACGGCGAGGGCCGGGCCGGCCAGCAAGGCGATCTGCAGCAGGGCCAGCGCGATCGCCACCGCGACACCGGCTGCCAGCGTGCCGGTGCCCGACTCGCCTGAGTACTGCCCGCGATGGGACTCGAACGGCACCCGATCGGCGGGCGGCGGGTCGAGCAGAACCGCCCGGCTGACTACCAGGGCGCCGATGGCGTTGAACCGCATCACGTCCGGCCAGGTCACCGGGACGGGGCCGGTCACATACCAGCTGCCGGACGAGGCTCCGAGGGACCGCTCCGCCTCGGGCAACAGGGTCCCGGTCGGGCCAATGATCATCTCGCCTGCGGGGTCGGCGGTCTCCCGCACCACGCCCACCACGCTCAACCGGGCCTTCCCCCCAGCGGCGGCCTGGCTGCGGGCCGCCTCGGGCACGTCCAGGGTGTCGCCCGGGTGCAGCCCGGCGTGGTCGGCCAGAGCCTCGCTGACGGCGATCTCCCCGGCGGCGGCAGGCGACCGTCCGGAGATGGTCGTGTAGAG
The DNA here is from genome assembly GCA_049283855.1 of Kineosporiaceae bacterium. Lineage (GTDB taxonomy): Bacteria > Actinomycetota > Actinomycetes > Actinomycetales > Kineosporiaceae > JADJPO01. The sequence continues at coordinate 768 of JBAPWU010000242.1, read as the reverse complement.
GCCGGCCAGTTCGGGTTCGGCGAGGTCGACCTCCCACCACGAGGCCGCGATGGAGCGGCCGGAGACGCGCAGACGGGGAGCCCCGAACCACTCGATCGTGTGCACGAGCCGGTCGCCGGCCGAGGTGAGGGCGGCGAGCCGCTGTTCGATCTGCTCCAGGGGCACCGAGGCGGCGGAGGCGAAGCTGGCCGCCGTCCCGTCGTCCACTGTGGACGACTGCTGCCCGTCGGTCGACTGCTCGACCCTCGACCCCACGCCGCGCACCAGCGCCTGCGCGCGCGTGCCGAGTTCCACGGCGATCCGGTCCGCGGGTTCCAGGGAGCTGGTGCGGTAGAGCACGTCGACGGCGCTCACCGCCAGCACCGGAAGCGCGACCATGATCGCGACGAGGAGGTTGCGGCCCTTGTGCCGCAACGCATCTCGCCGGGCGATCCGTAGGGCCGCCCGCCACGACGATGCCGGGGCGAGCATCACGGCTCCTGCGAGTGGCGGCCGTGCTGCAGCAGGCTCTCCGGCCCGGGGACCGGCCCCGCGGAGTCGACCACCACGCCGTCGCGCAGGAAGACCACCCGGTCGGCCCAGGCCGCGAACCGCGCCTCGTGCGTGACCAGGATTCCGGCGGCGCCGGCGTCCACCCGGCCTCGCAGCACCCGCATCACCTGCTCGCCGGTCGCCGAGTCCAGGGCCCCGGTGGGCTCGTCGGCCAGCACGATCCGGCGCGGCCCCACCAGGGCCCGGGCGATGGCCACCCGCTGCTGCTGGCCGCCG
>JBAPWU010000241.1:0-7543 GCA_049283855.1 Kineosporiaceae bacterium | reverse complement strand
GGCATCGCCGGGTCCGAGGAACCGGGGACGGTCTGCCCGGGGACCGGCTCGTCCGGCACCGGCGGGACCGGGTCGCCGGGCACCGGCGGGACCGGGTCGCTCGGCGAGAGACCCCCACGGCTCACCGGGGACGAGGCGTCCGTCGTGGGAACGATGTCGCCGTCGGAGGACGCCGCCCGGCCGGGTTCACCGGTGGCCGTCGTGCCCTCGGCCCGGGCGCCGCTCGCCAGATCGGCGCCGGCAGGCCCCTGCACCACCTGGAGGGAACCCCAGGTGAGCATGACGGCGGCCATGGCCGTGGCCGCCCAGGCCGCGCGCCGGCTCCCCCGCTTCCGCTCCATGCATCCGCTCCGTCACCACGTCGCCACCCTGACCGTGGTCAGTCTGCCAGTCCGGCCCGCGACGCGAACGCTGCGCGCGCCAGACCACACGTTCGCGGGTCTAGACGTCACCCGGAGTGACCTTGGCGATCGCCGCGCAGCGACGCACCCGGTCCAGCCACCACCGGGCCCGCTCCGGTGCGGCGGCCAGGCGGGTCAGGCGCTCCGGATCGGGCACGACGGCGCGCACCGCCACCGCTCCGGCCTCCGGCAGCAGGGGGTCAGCGGTGACGTCGGCGGCGAGCAGGGAGGCCGTGCCCAGGCCGCACGCATAGGGCAGGTCGGGCAGGGCCGCGGCGAGCCGGATCCCGGCGGCGAGCCCCACCGAGGTGTCCAGGGCGGAGGAGACCACCACGGCCAGGCCATGGTCGGCGCCCAGGGCCTGGGCGACGTCGAGGGCGGCGCGGACGCCGCCGAGCGGGGCAACCTTGATCACGACGATGTCCGCGGCACCGGCCACGGCGACCCGCAGCGGGTCCCCGGCCTTGCGCACGCTCTCGTCGGCGGCGATCGCCAGGTCGACGCCGTCCCGGGCCAGGGCCAGCCGCAGCGACCGCAGGCCGGTCAGGTCGGAGCAGGGCTGCTCGGCGTACTCCAGCCCGAACCGGGACAGCACGCCGAGGGCCCGACGCGCCGTCCCGACGTCCCAGGCCCCGTTGGCGTCCACCCGGATCCGCCCCGACCGCCCCAGCACGGTGCGCACCTCGGCGACCCGCGCCACGTCGTCCGCCAGGTCCTGGCCGCGCTCGGCCACCTTGACCTTCGCGGTGGTGCAGCCCGGGAAGCGAGCGAGTACCTCGGCCACCCGGTGCGCCGGGACCGCCGGCACCGTGGCATTGACCGGCACGACCCGGCGCCGCACCGGCACCGGCGGTCGCCAGGCCGCCTCGATCGCCGCCTCGAGCCAGCGGGACGCCTCGGCGTCGCCGTACTCGACGAACGGCGCGAACTCCCCCCAGCCGTGCGGCCCGCGCAGCAGCAGCGCCTCGCGACGGGTCAGGCCCCGGAAGGCGGTGTGCAGCGGGAGCACGACGACGTGCGCCTGGGCGAGCAGGTCCTCCACGTCGGGGGTCACCGGCCTATTCTCGGCCGTTGTGAGCGACCATGAGGACACCACCCGCCCGGGACGTGCCGTCTCGGAGATCTTCGACCCCGCCGCCTGGCGGCCGGTCGAGGGGTTCGAGGGGGGCGACATCACCTACCACCGCTGCGTGCTCGACGGCCCGGCGGGCGGCACGGTGCGGATCGCGTTCGACCGTCCCGAGGTGCGCAACGCGTTCCGCCCCCGCACCGTCGACGAGCTCTACCGGGCCCTGGACCACGCCCGGATGAGCCCGGACGTCGGCTGCGTCCTGCTCACCGGGAACGGCCCGAGCCCGCGGGACGGCGGGTGGTCGTTCTGCTCCGGCGGTGATCAGCGGATCCGCGGCCGGTCCGGGTACCAGTACGCGGACGGCGACACCGCGGACACCGTCGATGCCGTGCGGACGCGGGCCCACGGTGGCCGGCTGCACATCCTCGAGGTGCAGCGGTTGATCCGGACCATGCCGAAGATCGTGGTCGCCGTGGTTCCCGGCTGGGCGGCGGGCGGCGGGCACAGCCTGCACGTGATCTGCGACCTGACCGTCGCCAGCCGCGAGCACGCCCGGTTCAAGCAGACCGACGCCGACGTCGCCTCGTTCGACGGCGGGTTCGGCTCCGCCTACCTGGCCAAGATGGTCGGCCAGAAGTTCGCCCGGGAGATCTTCTTCCTCGGCCGCACCTACGACGCCGAGACCATGCACCGGATGGGCGCGGTGAACATCGTGGCCGACCACGCCGACCTGGAGCGGACGGCGTTGCACGTCGCCGCGGAGATCAACGGCAAGAGCCCGACCGCCCAGCGGATGCTGAAGTTCGCCTTCAACCTGACCGACGACGGCCTCGTCGGTCAGCAGGTGTTCGCCGGGGAGGCCACCCGGCTCGCCTACATGACCGACGAGGCCGCCGAGGGCCGGGACTCGTTCCTGGAGAAGCGCCCCCCGGACTGGTCCGACTACCCCTGGTACTACTGATCGGTCGGCGCGGGCACTCCGGGGTGCCGAACGCGGCGCATGTCACGCGTTTGGCACCCCCGTATGGCCAGACAGCACCACCCTGGTGCTGCGGAGCACCTCGGGGCGCTCAGGCGAGCGCCTGCTGGTAGTAGACGATCTTGCTGCCGCGACTGCGGGCCTGGCCGACCTCGATCGCCAGCCCGGCGTCGGTGTAGGTGCGCCAGCGCCAGGTCTTGCACAGCAGCATCGACTCGACGGTCGACCCCGGGTAGAGCCCCTGTTCAGCAAGGCCGACCGGTCAAGCGACCTCCGTGACCGGCCGATTCATCGATGTGCGGATCGGGCTGAGGTTCAACGGCACCCTGCTGGCGGCTGGGGTGGTGACCCTGCTGATGCTGGCCGGCTTCGGCGTCCAGCGGCAGGTCACGACCGGAGCCTTCGACCGGCTCGAATCGGGCCAGATCGCCCAGGACGCCCAACGGCTGCGGATCGGCCTGGAGTGGTGGACGGCGGTGCTGCGCAACTACGGGGCGACCAACACCATCTGGGACACCTCCTTCGACGAGGTCGCTGCGGCCGACGCGAAGGCGTTCGCGGGCGACTTCCCGCCCATCGACGTCCACGACCTGTACGGGCTGGACGGCGTGCTCGGGGTGGGACCGGACGGCACCCTGCGCACCGGCGGCGTGATCGAGGGCGACCACTACGTCACCCCCCAGCCCGGCCTGACCACGGCCGCCGACCTGATCCGGCTGTTCTCGCCCGGCGCCGCGGCCGGCGAATCCCGCTGCGGCGTGGTCACCACGGCCACGCTGCCGTACCTCTTCTGCGGCTTCGCCACCCACCGCGGGGACGGCGGACCGGAGAGCTCGGGCGGTCTGATCGTGCTGCGCGCCCTGGGCGGGGATCGCCTGGAGGCGCTGGGGACCTCGCTGACGATGCCCCTGGCCCTGGTCGAGCGGGCCACCGGCACCCGGGTGCTGACCCTGGACAGCGCGGTCGGCTCGCTCGCGGTGAACACCACCGCGGTCAGCGGCTCCCGGATGGCGCTGGACGTCGCGCTGCCGACCGTGGGCGGCGGATCCGTGGTGCTGCAATCGATCCGTCCCCGGGAGATCCATCGACAGGCGATCTCGGTGGCCCAGTGGCTGATCGCCCTGACCGGGCTGCTCGGCGCCCTGCTCTTCACCGCAGTGGTGATCATCATGCGCCGCGAGGTGCACACCCAGGTCCGGCCGCTGCGGCGCACCGCCCAGGAGGTGATCTCCTCGGGCGACCGCAGCCTGCGGATCGCCTCCACCGCCGGCGGCGATCTCGGCGAGCTGGCCCGCACCATCGACGGGATGCTCGACTCCCTCGCCGCCCAGGACGACAAGCTCGCCCAGGCCCAGGAGGCTCGCGAGGAACAACTGCGTCACAGCTACCTGCAGCAGCGCCTGGCCGTGCAGCACCTGCGCCACCGGGCCCAGCAGTCGATCGACGAGACGGCCCAGGTGGTGGTCGAGGAACTGCGTCAGGTGATGGCCGAGGCCAGTTCGGTGCAGCACACCGTCTCCTCGATCGACCAGCAGGTCGAGGCCACCGCGCGGGTCACCCGGCAGGTCGGCGATCAGGCCGAGGACGGACGCCGGTCCGCCGATGCCGTCGAGGGCAGCCTGGCCCGGGTGAGCGGGATCGCCCGGCTGATCGCCGGGGTCGCCGAGCAGACCAACCTGCTGGCCCTCAACGCCACGATCGAGGCCGCCCGGGCGGGGGCGGCGGGCAAGGGCTTCGCGGTGGTGGCCGGCGAGGTGAAGGAGCTGGCGGCGACCACCTCGCGCTCCACCGAGGAGATCGCCGCCACCCTGGCCGAGCTGCACCAGGACGTGTCGGCGATGTCCACCGTGATCAACGGGATGACCGAGGGCGCGGAGGGGATCGGCCGCGAGTCCGAACAGCTCGGCCACGTGGCACAGCGGCAGCGCAGCGGCATGACCTCACTGGTCGACAGCATCGAGCAGACGCTGGCGCGGGTGGAGTCGATGATGTCGGTGACCCAGGCCATCGAACGCCGCGAGCACGAGCGGGTGTCGGCCCCGGACGGCGTGGTGCGGATCATGTGCGGCGGCCGGGTGGCCGAGGGGTCCCTGTTCGACATCAGCGAGAGCGGCATGCGGGCCCTGGTCAGCGACCTTCAGCTGGTGCGCGGCAGCGAGGTCCGGATGGAGTTGACCCTGGACGGGCGGACGGCGACCCTGGCCGGCACGGTGATGTGGATCAAGTCCAGCGACCTCGGTCAGGACGTCGGCGTGCAGTTCCACGACGACGGGCCGGCCGACCGGCACCTGATCCGCGACTACATCGCCAAGGCCCTGCTCACGGAGTAGCCCCGAGCGGAGCCGGGCAGGCCCACGACCGACCCCGCAGCGGTCAGTGCACGCCGTTCTTGAGCACGTTGCGCACCGCGGTCTCGACGTCGGCCACGGTCAGCCCGCCCGAGGTTCCCTTCGGCAGCGCCGCCACCACCGCGGCGGCGATCGCGTCCGCGTCTCCCGCCCGCTGCATCATCACGCCGGTGGTGACGCTGTTGCCGAACCGCGATCCCCACACGGTGGCGGCGATCTTGTTGAGGTCGTCCTGGGTCAGTGCCATGTCAGCTCCGGGGTCGGGGGGTGGCGGGGGGCCTTGGTCGAGGGCGGCGGCGATCCGCGGGATCACGACGTCGAGCAACTGCGCGATCCGGGTCCGGCCCGGGCAGCTCCGCCCGTCCGGTGCCCAGTCTCTGAACTGGGCGTGGTAGCCGATCCCGGACTGCGATGTGGAGGTGACCTTGCGGGCCGGCACGCCGGTCTGCCGGCACCACCAGGTGCCGAGCGCCACCAGCGCTGCGAGCTGCTTGGCCGACCAGGCCCGCAGCGGGTCACCCCCGTCGGAGGTCTCGATCGAGGTGGCGTAGGCGTTGCCGGCGTTCTGGGCATCGGCCTGGTAGTTGATCGCCTGCCACTGCCAGACGGCGCCGTCGAGGTCGGCGCCGTCCCAGGGGCCGCCCACGCCGAAGTGCGACTCGGTGCCGGTGTAGCCCTGGCCGCGGAACAGGCTGTCGGTGCTGCGCAGGTAGCCGACCATGGTGTGGAAGATCAGCACCCGCGGCGTGATCCTCGGCTCGGTCTGCGTACCCAGCGGGCGCCAGGTCGCGCCCGGGTACTGCACCTGCATGCTCTTCCCCGTCCCTCGCCATCCCCACGGGAGAGACTAGCCCGTTCGAGTGACGGCCGAGGTCACTCCAGGACGACGTCGCGATGCAGCACCCGATGGCGCAAAGCAGCCCGGAACAACTCGCTCGCACCGGGTCTGGCGCTCAGCCGGCGGCCCAGCAGGGCCCCGGACTCCTCCACCAGTTCGAGCCAGCGCAGTTCGCGCAGCACGGCGAAGAACAGCGGCGAGGTGTCCGCCTCTGCGGGCTGACGGCGTCCGGCCACCCGCCAGCCCGACTCGGTGACCACGGCCTGGACCAGACCGCGCACGTCCTCCTCGACCACGGTGTCGCCCGTCTCCAGCACGGCGAGCACCACTTCCCAGGTCACCGCGAGTGCGGTGTGGTCGGGGCCGATCAGCCGGCTGGCCAGGGCGGTCCACAGCACCTGGCCCTCGGCCGCCGCGGTCCGACCGGTGGGGGTGAGAAGCAGCCGGGAACCGCGGCGGCGCACGAGCCCGAGCCGGGTCGCGGCCTCGCGCAGCACCAGCACCGGGTAGGCGTCGACCTCGCGGTTCGAGGCGCCGATCAGCTCCTCGCGCCAGCCCAGGCGGTCCAGCGCCCGGCCGACCGTGCGCGGAGGCAGGTACCCGGCGGCGGTCAGGGTGATCCCCTCCCCGACCTCGCCGAGCAGCCAGTCCAGGGGCCGCAGCAGGGCCCGGGAGGCCGCTCCGGTCAGTGGGATCACCGGCTCGATCAGCCGGGCGGCGAGCGGGGAGAGCATGGAACTGCGGGTGGTCGAGCGCGCCCCGCGCACCCAGCGGCCGAGCCGTTCCCGCAGCACTCCCTCGTACGGGGTCTGGCCGATCAGCTCGGCCCGCGGGCTGGTCAGGACGCTCAGGGCCAGTTCGGTCTGCCGGTCGCGCCAGCCGCGGGCACCGGGCACCAGGTCACCGGCCGCGACGGCCAGTTCCAGGGTGTCGGCCACCGCCTCCTGGGCGAAGGACTCGGCCGGCCCGGGGCTCGCCCCCCAGGTGAACAGCTCGGTGCTCGGCGGATCGATCCCCGAGCGCTGGGCGGCTCGCCGGGCGATGGCGCGGCCACGCTCGGGGACCTGCTCGCCGACCGCCAGCAGCTCACGCGTGGTCTCCCCGCGGGCGATCTGCGCGTAGCGGTGCAGGCCCAGACCGTCGAGCAGGGCCGCCAGCGCCTGGGCGAGACGCCATCGCGCGCCGGAGCCCGGCAGCCACGTCTGCGGCAACTCGTCCCAGCAGTACTGCTGCAGCCGCCACTGGGTCAGCGCCTCCGGGCCCTGGCCACCGACCAGTGCCCCCCAGGCGGCGCGGGCGTCCTCGGCGAGGTGCGGCTCGAGGCGCCCCAACGCCGCCAGTGCCTGCTCCACCGACTGCACCCCGTCAGCGTGCCATTGCTTCCCCCCGTCGCCCGGGCAGGCGCGCGCACGGGGCGGCATCTCGATTCCAGAACGGCCGCCGGCGGGACCTAGGCTGGAACGGTGAGTGACCGCCCGCTGCGAGCCGTCTCCGTCGTCTCCGGACCCGCCGTGGTGGAGTTGCTCCCCGCTCTCGGTGCGGCTCTCAGCGGCGCGGGGCCGGTGCTCGCGCCCCACCTGCCCGACCACCCGCAGCTCGACCTCCCCCCGAGCCTGGCCGACGACGAGGACGACCCCGACGACCCGACCGTGGCGGTGGTCGCGACGTCCGGCTCGACCCGCCGTCCGCGCGGGGTGTTGCTGCAGGCCTCGGCCCTGCTCGCCTCGGCCTCGGCCACCCACGATCGCCTCGGCGGGCCCGGGCGGTGGCTGCTCGCGCTGCCGGTGCATCACGTGGCCGGGCTGCAGCTGCTCGTCCGCTCGCTGATCTCGCGGACCACGCCGGTGGTGATGGACCTCGCCGAGGGCTTCGACCCCGAGGCGTTCGCCGCCGCGGCCCGCGGCC
>JBAPWU010000240.1:0-6075 GCA_049283855.1 Kineosporiaceae bacterium | reverse complement strand
GGCCCGCGCCGGCGGGGTCGTGGTCGCCACGGCGGTGGCGACGGTGGCGACGGTGTATCTGCCGCACCTGGTCGCCGTGGGTGCGCGGGTGCTCGGCTTCCTGCCCGGCTACCTGCCCGAGGAGGGCTTCGACGGCCGCACCCGGTTCCCCCTGCTGCAGCCGTGGCTGCCCGGGTCGCTGGCGGCCGTCGGCGGGGTGGCGGTGCTGGCCCTGGTCGCGCTGGCGGTGGCCCGGAAGGCCGACCCGGCGCGGCCGTGGAGTGCCGCGATGATGCTGGTCGGGCTGACCCTCGCGGTGACCGGGATCAGTTACCCCTGGTACGCCCTGCTGCTGGTCCCCTTGGTCGCCCTGGACGGCCGCGGCTCCTGGCTGGCCGCCGCGGCGGCCGCCTACCCGGCCTACCTGGCCCCCGCCCTCGGCCTGTCCCTGAGCGCCACCGCGGGCGTCTGCTACCTGGCGGCCCTCCTCCTCGTGGCCGCCGCGGCGAGTGGTCGATTCCGTCCCGTTTCCGCGCCGGAATCGGGGAGGAATCGACCACTCGACGGGGCGCCGAGAGCGGTGGGCCACCTCAGGTGATGGTGGCGATCAGAGTGCCCTGGGTGACCACCGCCTCCTCCTGGACCATCAGGTGGACGGTGCCCGCCACCCCGGCGGGCACCTCCATCGACACCTTGTCGACCTGCACCTCGGCGACCAGCTGGCCGGCGACCACCCGCTCGCCGTCCCGCACGAACCAGGTCGAGACCACTCCCTCGGCCTGCGGGTCCTGGGTCGACATCACCGGGAAGAGCACGTCCATCGCTCAGGCGCCCATCACGGCGCGGATCGCCGCCTCGATCCGGCCGGCATTCGGCAGCACCGCCTGCTCCAGACCGTGGGCGTAGGGAATGGGAACATCCGGGACGGCGACCCGCTGCACCGGCGCGCGCAGCAGGGACGGGTCCCGGTCGGTGATCGTCGCCACCACCTCGCCGGACATGCCGTAGGAGAGGTAGTCCTCGTCGACCACCACGAGTCGCCCGGTCCGCCCCACCGACTCCAGGATGGCGTCCCGGTCCAGCGGCACCAGGCTGCGAAGGTCGATCACCTCGACGTCCGCCACGCCGTCCGCGGCCAGCCGGTCGGCCACATCGAGCGCGTGGTGCACCGACAGCGAGATGGTGACCAGGGTGACGTCGGAACCCGGCCGGGCGATCCGGGCCCTGCCGATCGGCACCTCGTAGGCCTCGGTCGGCACGACGTCCGTGGCCCGGGGGTTCTTGGCCATCCAGGGCAGGCCCATCACACCCTTGTGGAACATGTAGACCACCGGGTTGTCGTCCCGGATCGCCGCGATCATCAGGCCTTTCGCGTCGTAGGGGGTGCTGGGCACCACGACCTTCATGCCCGGAAGGTGCGCGAAGATCCCCCACAGGCACTGGCTGTGCTGCGCGGCGTCGGAGTAGCCGCCGCCCACCGCGGTGGTGAGCACCATGGGCACCTTCACGGTGCCGCCGGACTCATAGTGGATCTTCGCCATGTGGTTGTAGATCTGGTCCAGGCAGACCCCCATGAAGTCGACGAACATCAGCTCGGCGATCGGGCGCATCCCCTCGGTCGCGGCGCCCACGGCGAGGCCGATGAAGGCCGTCTCCGAGATCGGGGTGTCGATGACGCGCTGAGGGCCGAACTGCTCGAGCAGGCCGCCGGTGGAGCCGAAGATGCCGCCGTAGGCGCCGACGTCCTCACCGAGGTAGAACACCTCCGGGTTGGCCTCCATCTCCTGGGCGATGCCTTCGGACATCGCCTTGGCCGTGGTGAGCCGTCGGGTCGGCGCGGCGACGACGGGCGCAGGGTCCTTGTCGGTGACGGTCATGACCGAGCCTCCTCGTGGTCGGCGAAGACGTAGGCGCCGGCCTGGGCCGGGTCGGGGATCGGGGAGTCCTTGGCGAAGGCGATCGCATCGTCCACCACGGCGAGGGCATCGGCCTTCGCGGCGGCCACCGCGGCGTCGTCCAGCACGCCGCCGGCACGCAGGGTGGCCTCATAGGTGGGGATCGGGTCGCGGTCAGGCACGCCGGCCAGATCGGTCCGGTAGCCCTGGGCATCGCCCTCGAAATGACCCCACAGGCGCAGGGTGTGCACCTCGATCAGGCTCGGCCCACCGCCGCCCCGGGCGCGGTCGACGGCGCGGCCGGCGGCCTCCCAGACCGCCTCGACCGCGTTGTCCTCGATCCGCTCGCCAGGCATGCCGTAGGCGGCGGCCCGGGCGGCGTTGGAGGGCACGGAGGTCGAGGCGCTGCGGGGGACCGAGATGCCCCAGTCGTTGTCCTCGACCACGAACACCACCGGCAGCTTCCACAGCGCGGCCAGGTTGAGCGTCTCGTGGAAGGCGCCCTGGTTGGCCGCTCCCTCACCGGTGACGGCGACTGCGATCCGGTCGGTTCCCCTGCGGGAGAAGGCAAACGCCTGGCCCAGGGCCGGCGGGTAGCCCTCGGCGATGATGCCGGAGCAGGAGAAGTGGGTGGCCGGGTCGAACAGGTGCATGTGCCCGCCCCGGCCGCGGCCCAGGCCGGTCTCCCGGCCGAAGATCTCGGCGGCGAGCCTGCGCAGGTCCATGCCGTGCGCGATGGCCAGGTGGTGCGGGCGGTGGGTCGCGGTGACCGCGTCGTCGGTGCTCAGGTGGGCGCAGACGCCGGCGGCCACCGGTTCCTGGCCGGCGGCGAGGTGCATCTCGCCCGGGATCAGCCCGGCGCCGATGTCCCAGACCGGCGACTTGTCGGCGTGATAGTCGCGCAGCAGAGCTTCCTCGAAGGTGCGGATCAGCACCATCTGGCGATACAGCTTCAGGCGCGCCGCGGCGTCCAGCCTGGTCGCTGCGCCCGCGGGTGAGGTGACGGACATCGGCGTTCTCCTTCCGGCACGCAGGTGCGGGGCACGCCGTCGTGCCCTGCCCCGATCCTGCGCGGGGTGGGCCGCGCAGTCACCGGCGGAGTTTTCAGATGGTGATACGCGCCACGTTCTCAGTGGGCCATTTCGAGGGCGATCCGCTCGGCGGCCCGGGTCAGGTCGGGGCTGCGGCCGAGGGTGCCGTTCAGGCGGGCAGCTGCCACCGAGACCGCGACCGCCCCCACGGCCACCGTGCCCCCGGCGCCGACCGTGCGCACCGGCGTTGCGACGCATGCGATCCCCAGGCTGTACTCCTGGCGATCGAGGACGACGTCGGCGCCGTCGGTGATGCCGCGCAGCAGGGCCCGGCGATCGGTCTGGGTGTACGGCGTGAGGTCGGCGAGTTCGTGGCGGGAGAGGTAGTCGCGCCGGCCTTCGTCGTCCAGCGCGGCCAGCACCGCCTTGCCGAGTGCTGTTGCGTGCCCGGAGACGGCCAGGTCGACCCACAGGTCGACCCGGGGCGCGGCCGGGGAGTCGACCACGTCGACCAGTCTGATCTCGCCGTCCTCGTAGACGGCCAGGTAGGCGGCGGCACGCAGGGTGTCGTGCAACCCGCTGAGCATCGGGTGCACCCTTTCGCGCAGCGGTCGGTGCTGCAGCCGGGCGCCGAGCGCGCTGACCCGCTCGCCGAGGGCGTATCCGCCCTCGAAGCGGCGCAGGTAGCCCTCGTGCACCAGGGTGCGCAGAAGGTGGTACGTGGTCGGCAGCGGCTCAGAGGTGGCCCTGGCCAGGGCCTTTGCCGTCAACGGACGGTCGCTTGCCCCGACGGCGTCGAGCAGGTGGAGGGCGCGCCGCACCGAGGCGATGAGGGTCGGCTGGTCGGCCACGATGCTGACCTCCGCGGGCGCAGGATCGCCACCACGGTATGCGGCATTCAGCGGCTTGGGTAGAGCGCCGCCCGACGCCGCTCCGGCTGCCGGCGATTCATCGTGATCCGGACCCGCCCGGGTGGCTGACTAGGCTCAGCCCTGTGCATTCGTCGGATCACCGGTCTCATCCCTGGGTGGGCGTCGGCTACGTGCTGACCGCGGCCATCCTGTTCTCGGTGAACGGCAGTGTGAGCAAGGCCGTGCTGAGCGGCACCGTCTCCTCCCTGCACCTGGTCGAGGTCCGCTGCCTGGTCGCCTCGGTGATCTTCTCGCTGATCGCCGCCGTCCGTGACCCGGCATCCCTGCGGATCGGACGGCGCGAACTCGGCTTCGTCGCGGTCTACGCCATCGTCGGGGTGGCGATGGTGCAGTGGCTCTACTTCGTCTCGATCGCCCGGATGCCGGTGAGCATCACCCTGCTGATCGAGTTCACCGCGCCGGTGCTGATCGCCCTGTGGGTGAGGTTCGTGCGCAAGGAACCGGTGCGCGGGCGGATCTGGATGGCCCTCGCGCTCACCCTGATCGGGCTCGCGCTGGTGGCCAGGGTATGGGCCGGGCTCACCCTGGATGCGATCGGGCTGATCGCCGCCGTCGCGGCCGCCCTGTCGCTGGCGACCTACTACCTGTTGGGCGAGCACGGCATGGGACGCCGCGACCCCTGGTCGCTCGCGGCCTGGAGCTTCGGCATCGCCGGGCTGTTCTGGGCGGTGGTGGCACCGCCGTGGACGTTGCCGTTCGGCCGGCTGACGACGTCCGTGGAACTCGGCGTCACCGGGCTGTCCGCGCCGGCCTGGGTGTACGTCACCTTCGTGATCGTGCTGGGCACGGTGGCGCCGTTCGGGCTCACCCTGCTCGGGCTGCGCGCGATCGGCGCCACCCGGGTTGGTCTGATCGCCACCGCCGAGCCGCCCCTGGCCGGGCTGGTGGCCTGGCCGGTGCTGAACGAGACCCTGACGACGGTGCAGATCACCGGCGCCCTGGTCGTCCTCGCCGGGATCGTGCTCGCCGAGACCGCCCGATCCACGCCTCCCGAATCGGTCCCGGCTCCGGCTCCGGGCACCTGAGCCCGGCGTCGCTGTGCCGCCTCAGACGCCAGGAGCCGCGACGGGCAGCCCGTTGGCCACGGCTGCGTCGCGCTGTCGGACGTCGTAGCTGACGAAAGTGCCGACGTCCGTGCCCAGCGACAGCGCCGCCGCGACATGCAGGGCGTCCACCGTGCGCACCGTGGTGGGCTCGAGCAGCGCCGCGATGTCGACCGAGACCGCGTCAAGGGGAACCAACGCGCACTCGGCCAACAGGCTCTGCGCGCGGGGCACCACCTCAGGGCCGCGCCGCCTGGCAGCACGGATCAGCTCCGCCCGACTGATCAGACTGGTGCACAGGGGCTCTGTGCCGCGTTCGTCCAGCCAGACGGCGAGGGCAACCGACTCTGGCTCCTCGACGACGAGCTTCGCCAGCGCCGAGGCGTCGAGGTAGATCATTCTGTCCACGGCTCGTGCTCGTCGCGACCGGAGTCGATGTCGGCGCTCAGCGGCAGGCCGGCGAGGCGCTGGTCGGCCACGAACGAGCGTCGCGGACGGGCCGGCTCGATCAGCGGATGGGCAGTGAGCATGTGGTGCAGGGTGTGCTCCACAGCCGACAGGGGCACCAGGGCCGCGACGGGCCTTCCCCGATCCGTGATCGTGATGCGCTCGCCCGCGGCCGCCGCCGCGACGTGCACGCTCGCGTTCTGACGCAGCTCGCGGATGCCCACGCTCACCATTGGCCTAAAGTAGCACTGTATGTGCTACCTGATCGAGGGGTTGGATCCGGGTCTCGGCGAGATCGCGATCTCATCATGTGACACAGGGGAATCTCTATCGTTCTGATGAAGTTTTCTGTCCCCATGGACAGCTTCTGGGCGCGAGCGGCGGTGTTGGCCACGCTGATCGTCGTCGCGGCCGCCGCCGGGCTGTGGCGCCGCCGGGTCGACGGCCGGGCACGTGCAGTGACCGGCGGCACACAGGTCACCTCGGACGAGCTCGGTCAGACACTCGGCCGGCGGGCGACGCTGCTGCAGTTCTCGGCCCCCGTCTGCGCCCCCTGCCGTGCCGCCCGACGGGTGCTGGCCGAGGTGGCCGCGACCGTTCCCGACGTGGCTCACGTCGAGGTGGACGCCGCCGAACACCTCGCTCTGGTCCGCCGCCTCGCCGTGCTGCGCACACCGACGGTGCTCGTGCTCGACGCCGACGGCCAGGTCGCCGCGCGCACGAGCGGCGTGCCGACCCGGGCCCAGGT
>JBAPWU010000239.1:0-9294 GCA_049283855.1 Kineosporiaceae bacterium | reverse complement strand
GGGCTGCCACGCCGGGCATGTCGCCCGCCACCGGAGCGTCCGCCCACGGAGCGCGCAGCCAGTCCGCTCCCCGCGCCGGGCACCTCCAGGTGACCTACACGGTCAAGCAGGGTGACACGGTCGCCGCCATCGCGGCCCGGACCGGAGTCCCCGTCCGCAGCATCATCGAGGCCAACCGCCTTCGCGCCAGCGGCATGATCCACCCGGGGCAGGTCCTGACCCTGCCGGGCCTGAAGGCGCCGGCCGCAGCGACTCCCGCCCCGGCAGCACCCACCAAAGCAGCACCCACCAAAGCCGCACCCACCAAAGCCGCACCCGCCAAAGCCGCACCCGCCAAAGCCGCACCTGCCACGGCAGCGCGCAGACCTGCGCCGAAGGCGAAGCCCAAACCCGCACCCATGGTGGTGCACCTGGTCAGACCAGGCGACACGGTCAGCGCCATCGCGACCCGCTACAGGATCACGGTGAAGGCCATCCTGGCGGCGAACCGGCTCGGCGCCAACGGCACGATCCATCCGGGGCAGAAGCTGCGGCTGCCGGGCGTGGCGCCCGCCGCACCCACGCCCAAGCCCGCGCCGCCGCCCAGCCATCCCTACACGGTCAAGGCCGGGGACACCCTGGTCAGCATCTGCGCCAAGGAGAAGGTCACCCTGGCCGCGGTGCTCGGCCTGAACAGGATCACCAATGCCGGTGTGATTCACCCGGGGCAGAAGCTGCTGCTGCCGGGGGCACCGAAATCGACGGTGCCGAACACCTTCCTCGGCCGGCGCTATCCCGATGCGGTGGCACAGGCGGCGGCGATGAACCGGGCCGCCCTGGCCAAGCGTGACCTGCCCACCCGGGCCGAGATGCGGGCGATCGTCACCCAGACCGCCCGCTCGATGGGCGTCGACCCGTCGCTGGCCCTGGCGATCGCCTGGCAGGAGTCCGGGTTCAATCCGCGGGTGGTCTCTCCTGCCAACGCGATCGGCACCATGCAGGTGATCCCCGGAACCGGCCGGTGGGCCTCCGCCCTGGTCGGGCGCAGACTCGACCTCCTGGTGCCGAAGGACAACGCGACGGCCGGGGTCGCCGTCCTGGCCGCGCTACTCGCCCAGGCCGAGGAGGATCAGGCCATCGCCGGGTACTACCAGGGCCTGGGATCGGTCCGTTCGCGGGGCATGTACGAGGACACCAAGTCCTACGTGGGCAGCGTCAAGGCCCACCGTGACCGCTTCGCCAAGGAGCTCGCCGCGAAGTAGCAGAGCGCAGTAGCGCCATGCGGCAGGGTCTCGATCCGTACACTCCCGAGTGTGGACACCACGGTTCGGGACCCCCTGGTCGGGCGTCTGCTCGACGGGCGCTACCAGGTGGAGTCCCGGATCGCCCGCGGCGGCATGGCCACGGTCTACCAGGCGGTCGACCGCCGGCTCGATCGCCGGGTCGCCCTGAAGGTGATGCATCCGCACCTGACCGATGACGCCGACTTCGTGGCCAGGTTCGTGCGCGAGGCGCGCTCGGCGGCCCGGCTCTCACACCCGAACGTCGTGCAGGTGTTCGACCAGGGTGCCGACGACGACGGCAACGTGCTCTACCTCGCGATGGAACTGCTGCCCGGTCGCACCCTGCGCGATGTGATCGTCGAGCGCGGGGCGCTCACCCCGCGCGAGGCGCTGACCATCACCGAGGGGGTGCTCGACGCCCTCGGTGCCGCGCACCGGGCCGGGATCGTGCACCGCGACATCAAGCCCGAGAACGTCATCCTGACCGACGAGGGCCGGGTCAAGGTGGCCGACTTCGGCCTGGCCAAGGCGGTCAGCGGGGGGCCCACCCAGACCGGGGCCCTGATCGGCACGGTGGCCTACCTGGCGCCCGAGATCGTCTCCCGCGGCATCGCCGATGCGCGCAGCGACGTCTATGCCGCCGGGGTCATGCTGTTCGAGATGCTCACCGGCCGGCAGCCCTTCGTCGGCGAGGTGCCGATGCAGGTGGCCTACCGCCACGTCCACGAGGACGTGCCCAAGCCCTCCACGCTAGTGGCCACCCTGCCCACCGAACTCGACGACGTGGTGCTGGCCGCCGTGGCCCGCGACCCCGACGAGCGGCCGCCGGACGCCGCCAACTGGCTGCCCGCCGTCCGCCGGGTCCACGCCGAGCTCACCGACGAGGTGCTGGACACCCGGCCGGACGTCGCGCCGCTCGCTCCCTCGGACGGCGCCGCGGTCGCGGTCGGGGACCCCACCGAGGTGGTCAGCCGGTCGGGCACCGGGCACCGGGCGACCAACCACACCCAGACCCTGCCCCCGCTGCGCGGGCTCCGGACCCTGCGCGAGCGCAGCACCCGGGAGGCTCGCGAGAACGCCCGCGACTCCCGCGTGCCGGCGCCCACTCCTGCCGCCGAGGACCTCGAACTGCGCGATCTGGCCCAGCAGCGGCGCCGCCGCGGGCTGATCGGGCTGGCCATCGTGCTCGGGATCACCGCGGTGCTCAGCCTGGGCGGCTGGTGGCTGGTAGCCGGCCCGGGTGCCTTCACCACCACCCCGAGCCTGGCCAACCTCAGCGAGGCCGAGGCGAAGGACCGCCTGGCCAAGCAGGGCCTGGCGGCCACGACCGACAAGGGCGAGTACAGCGAGTCGATCGCCAAGGGCCTGGTGGTGCGCACAGACCCCGACGCGGGTGGCCGGGTGCGCAAGAAGGGCACGGTGCGGCTCCACCTGTCCCTCGGCACGGCGAACCGGGCGGTGCCCAAGCTGGTCGGCAAGACCCGCGGCGATGCGACCCAGGCCCTGGCGGACCTCGGGCTCAAGGTCGGCCGGACCACCGAGGCCTACCAAGACACGATCGCCAAGGGGAAGGTGATCTCGACCAGCCCCGGCTCGGGCAACCAGCTCAAGGTGGGCTCCAGTGTTGCGCTGACGATCAGCCAGGGCCCCGAACCCGTCGAGGTCCCCGACGTGGTGGGCCGGACCGTGGACGAGGCCACGCAGGACCTCGCCGCCCGTGGGCTCGAGGCCGCGGTCAGCGAGGAGTTCGCCGAAGGGGTCGAGCCCGGCCGGGTGATCCGTCAGGACCCGGGGTCCGGGGGCACCCTCCCCCGCGGCTCGAAGGTGAGCGTCGTGGTCTCCCAGGCAGCCGATCTCCCCGTGCCCGACGTGATCAACAAGAACTTCGACGAGGCCAAGCGGATCCTGCTGGACCAGGGGTTCCAGGTCCAGCGCGAGGATGCCCTCGGCGGCTTCCTGAACACGGTGCGCGGGCAGCGTCCCGACCCGGGGACCGTGGTCCCCCGCGGCAGCACCGTGATCGTGATCGTGGTCTGAGGCTCTCCCTGCCAGGGCGGCCCCGGGCGAGCGCTGAGAAGCTCCCACCCGGGGCCTCGATGCACCACCTGGCGAGAGGTCGGCACACCGTGATCGACATCGTAGCCGTCCGTCGATCCCCCGCGTCAGCAGCACTCGATCCGCGGGGCCCGGGCGTCGCAGCACGCACGGCCCGAACTCGATCTCGGTCAGGGCGCGCACACGGTCGGGGCGGGCGGCGAGCAGGACCACCGCGGCCAGGCCGAAGCGCCAGGTCAGGAAAGGCGCCGGGGACATGTCGGGTCCCCAGGGTCCCTCCGGGTCAGTCATCCCAGATCGCCGTGGACGGGCCGCAGGGACACGGGTGCGCGCCGCCACGAGTGATGCTGGGACTCAGCGGACAGCGTGGCATGCTCCCGTTGTGAGCCAGGCAGACGCACCCCGCGTTCAGGTCGAGACGATCGAGCAGTGGCGCGATTGGCTCGCAGAGCACCACCTCAGCGAGACGGGCGTGTGGTTGGTGACGTGGCGTACGACGACCGGTCGACCAGCTCCCCAGTATGAGCAGCTGATCGAGGAGGCCCTGCGCGTGGGCTGGATCGACAGTACGGGGAAGAAGCTCGACGACGAGCGCACCATGCTGTACTTCGCCCGCCGCCGTCCGGGAAGTGAGTGGGCCCGCACGAACAAGACGCGCATCGCGCGGCTGGAGGCCGAGGGGGCCATGTTGCCGGCCGGCCAGGCGGTCGTCGACAGGGCTCGCGCTGATGGCTCATGGACCCTGCTGGACAGCGTCGAAGCCCTGATCGTCCCCGACGACCTCGCCGCCGCACTCGCTGGCGATCGGGGCGCACAAGGACACTGGAACGGCTTCACGCCGTCGGCGCGCAAGCAGATCCTCTGGTGGATCGCTCAGGCCAAGCGCCCGGCGACCCGCGCCGCGCGGATCGAGCAGACCGTCCGCCTGGCGTCACGGGGCGAACGAGCGCGGTAGCCGAGCCATCCCCCGAGCTCGAAAGCTCGAAGCATGATCTGCCATGGTTGACGATCAGAGCGGGGCGCTGACTACTCCTGGTAGGAGTAGCGCTGCTCCTGCCACGGGTCGCCGTGCACGTGGTAGCCCCGTTCCTCCCAGAACCCGCGCCGCGGGCCGCGCAGGTACTCCAGGCCGCGCAGCCACTTCGGGCCCTTCCAGGCGTACAGGTGGGGCAGCACCAGACGCAGCGGAAAGCCACGCTCGGGGGTGAGCTCGGCCCCGTCCAGGTGGGTGGCCAGCAGGGTCTGCGGATCCGCCAGATCCTCCAGGCGCACCGTGGCCGAGTAGCCGTACTCGGCCCACGTCATCACGTGGGTGACGTCGGGCGCCGGGGGGACCGCCTCGAGCAGGGTGAGGCCGAGTACGCCCTCCCAGTGGTTGGCCCGGTTCGTCCACCGCTTGACGCAGTGCATGTCGGCGACGACGCGGCCCCGAGCCAGCGCCGCGAAGGCCTCCGGGTCGAGATGGTGCTCAAGGCCGTCGGCCGTGGCTCCGTTGACCACCAGTCGCCAGGTGTCCGGGCGGTACTTCGGCACTGGGCCGTAGTGCGTGACCGGCATGTCCTCCGCAAGCCTCTGCCCGGGAGGCAGACCCGGTTCGGACTGCGGTCCAGCGTCGGTCACAGGCGCCATCCTTGCACTTCGCAGCGACCGTTCAGGACACCGTGGCGCCTCAGCGCTCGGTCAACCCCTCGGCCACCAGGAAGGCCATCTCCAGGGCCTGCTGGTGGTTCAGGCGCGGGTCGCACAGGGTCTCGTAGCGGCTGAACAGATGGTCCTCGTCGATGTCCTCGGCCCCGCCGAGGCACTCGGTCACGTCGTCCCCGGTGAGCTCGATGTGCATCCCACCGGGGATGGTGCCCAGCGCGTTGTGCACCTCGAAGAACCCGCGCACCTCGTTCATCACGTCGTCGAACCGGCGGGTCTTGTACCCCGAGGCGGCCTCGAACGTGTTGCCGTGCATGGGGTCGCAGACCCACAGGACGTGCGAGCCGACCTCTCCCATGCCGTCGATCAGCTCGGGCAGCACGTCGCGGACCTTCGCCGCGCCCATCCGGGTGATGAAGGTCAGCCGGCCCGGCTCGCGCTCGGGGTCGAGCCGCTCCACCAGCTCCAGGGCCTGGGCCGGGGTCGTGGTCGGACCCAGCTTGACCCCGATCGGGTTGCGGACCTTGGAGAGCAGCTCGACGTGCGCGCCGTCCAGCTGGCGGGTCCGCTCCCCGATCCAGACGAAGTGCGCCGACACGTTGTACGGCGCCCCGGTGCGGGAGTCGATCCGGGTCAGCGGGCGCTCGTAGTCCAGCAGCAGGGCCTCGTGGCTGGCGTAGAAGTCGACCGTGCGCAGGGCGTCGAAGTCGCCGCCGCAGGCCGCCATGAACCGCATGGCCCGATCGATGTCGCGGGCCATGTCCTCGTAGCGGGCGTTGGCCTGGTTCGCGACGAAGCCCCGGTTCCACTCGTGCACGTGCCGCAGGTCGGCGAAACCGCCCTTGGTGAACGCCCGGATCAGGTTCAGCGTCGCGCTCGCCGTGTGGTAGGCGCGCAGCAGCCGGCGAGGGTCGGGCACCCGGCTGGCCAGGTCGAAGGCGTAGTCGTTCACCGAGTCACCCCGGTAGGCGGGCAGCTCCACCTCGCCGCGCACCTCGGTCGGCTTGCTGCGCGGCTTGGCGTACTGGCCGGCCATCCGGCCCACCTTGACCACCGGCATGCTCGCCCCGTAGGTGAGCACCACGGCCATCTGCAGCATCGTCTTGATCTTGTTGCGGATGCGGTCGGCCGTGGCCTCGGCGAAGGTCTCCGCACAGTCGCCGCCCTGCAGCAGAAACGCCTCGCCCCGGGCGCAGGCCGCCAGGCTGGCCTTGAGCTCGTCGCACTCCCCGGCGAAGACCAGCGGCGGATAGGTGCTCAGCTCGGCGGTGGCCTCGGCCAGCGCCACCGGGTCGGGCCATTCCGGCTGCTGCGCGGCCGGCAGGTCACGCCAGCTGTCCAGGGCCGCCAGCAGGGCCGACTCGGTCGGCTGGGGGGTGGGGGTCCTCGGGTGCTCCAGGCTGGTACTCACCGGGCAAGCGTAGGTGAACCGGGCCAGGCCGAAGTCATCGAGGCGCCACAGTGCGAGTACAGGGGCGACCCGGCCGGCCGCAGATCGGACTGGTAGCGTCCCGACGGAGATCCTGATCGCACGGAGGGCACAGTCGACGATCACCAGCCTGCCGGGGGCGGCGGGAGTCTCGAGGCGGAGGGCTCCCGGTCACCACGACGCCTGCGGCTCCGGACGCTCCTCGGCCCCGCCGAGCGGAGCGGGCTCGCCTGGTGGGTTCTGACCCGGTTGGCTGCCCTGTGGATCGCGGGTCAATCCGCATGGCTCGTCGGCGACAACACCACCCTCCCGCCCTACCTCGATCGCTGGTACCGCTGGGACGCCCGGGTCTTCGAACTGATCGCCCAGTACGGGTACTCGGGCCCCCCGGATGCTCCCGGGCGATACGAGGCGTTCTTCCCCGGGATGCCGCTGGCCCTGAAGCTCGTCCATCTCCTCGTCCGCGACTGGACGGTCGCCGGGCTGCTGATCTCCTTCGTCGCCGGCGCGGTCGCCGTCGTGGCGCTCGTCCGGTTGGCCGCCCTCGACTTCGGAGCAGACGTGGGCCGGCGGGCAGCCCTGGCGCTCTGCGTCTCGCCCCTGACCGGATTCCTGGCCTCGGGCTACAGCGAGGCGCTGTTCATGGCCTTCGCCTTCACGGCCTGGCTCAACGCCCGACGCGGGCGATGGCTGTGGGCGGGCACTCTGGCGGCCGGTGCATCGGCCACCCGGATCACCGGGCTGTTCCTCGCCGCCGCGCTCGTCGTCGAGTTCGCGACGGCGTGGCTCCGCGGACGGCGGGCGGATGCGGACCCGTCGGGCCCTCGTGCGGTCCAGGCGCTGTGGCTCTGCCTCCCGCTGCTCCCCATCGCCGCCTTCTTCGCGTTCCTGCACCACAGGAGCGGTCGCTGGGACTACTACTTCGAGGTGCAACGACTCGGCTGGGGACGATCGTATGTCGGGTTCGGCAACACCCTGCGCCTGGTGTGGGAGGCAGCCGTGACGCCGGGCGATCACCTGGGATGGGCCTTCGGCTACCGGATGGAGATGGCGGCCATGGGGATCGGTGTCGTGCTGACGGCCGCTCTCCTGGTCCGGCGCCGGTGGGCGGAGGCGACCTTCGTCGCGCTCCCGGTGCTCTCGCTCGCTCCCATGGCCAGCTACTCCTCGGCCGCGCGGACGTCGCTGACCTGGTGGCCCCTGTGGATCGCCCTGGCGCTGCTCGCCGGCCGAGGTCGCACCGGAGTGTGGCTCGGCCGGCTCTACCTGGCCCTGAGCGTGCCCACCGCGGTCCTCGTCCTTGCCGCCTTCACGCTCTGGCACTGGGCCGGGTGACCTCGCTCGAGGGTGCTCATCGGGGTCGCCACAGCCCCTGGACCTGGCGGTCGTACGGGGCGATGACCACACCGACCCGCTCGTAGCCGGACGGGAAGCGTCGGCCGACCACCACGGTGGCGCCGTCGGTGAGCGCGTCGTCCTGGATCACGGGCACCAGCAGCCAGGCCCGGTTCCACACCGCACGGTCCTCCTGCCGCAGCGCGTAGGCGGCCGAGCCGGCCGGGTCCGGCCACCCGGGGAAGGCGGGCAGCAGCACCGACGGCGCGCGCCCGTCCAGGACCAGCACGGACGCCGGATGCCAGGTCAGATCGAGCATCGGCGTGCCGGGGGCGAACCCCGCCCTGGCTGCGTCGGCGCGCAGCGCATCCACCCAGCGCGCGGTCTGCGCGTCGACGAGCACCGGCGGGGTTCCCGTCACGATCACGCGGGGGATCGTCTGCACCGCGAGCGGGGCGATCCGGTAGGGCGCCAGCGCCCGGGTCGTGGGCACCAGGATCGCCCCCAGCAGGAGTGCCCCGACGGCCAGGGAGCCCAGGGCGACCTGACTGCCGACGTCCGGCAGAGCACTCACCCCGATCGCGGCCGCCGCGAGCAGCACCGGGAACCCGCCGGGCAACTGGGTGGCGTACTCCACGTTGGTGCCCAGCGGGTAGGCCGCTCCCATCGCGAGCAGCGCCGCGCAGGCCAGGACCGCCGTCCCGCGTCGCGCAGGAGGCCGCGGCGGATGCGCGTCGCCGGAGGGAGCGGCAGGCAGGATCCACGACAGCAGGGCGACGACCAGCGCCGCCTCGGCCGCGATCACCAGCGGGGAGACCGACATGCCCAGCCCGGGCACTCCGCCCGGGTAGGCCGACAGCACCAGCACCAGCACCAGCCACCAGACGACGGCGTGGACGGCGCCGAGCCAGGCTCCGCGGTGACGCACGGTACCCAGTACGGCCAGCGAGGCTGCGGCCAGCACGGGCAGCACCAGCAACGGCAGGTAGCTCCACGGCCGGTCCACCAGCACGTTGCGCAGGCCCAGCCGGGCGGTGGCCAGGGCCACCCCCGGGGCGTAGTGCCCCGGGTCGACCGCCGACAGCATGCCGCTGACCCGCCGGTAGGTGGCGATGGTGACGGCGGGTGAGTGCACCACCGTGACGTGGAGCGCCGCGAGCAGTCCCCCGCTCACCACCGCCGAGGCCACCGCCACGCCCACGCCCTGCAGCACCGCCCGGCTGTGCCGGTGGGCGATCGTATGCACGACGGCGGCGAGCAGGAGCACGCCCAGCGCCCCCACCGCCGTGGTCGCCTTGCCGATCGCGGTGATGAAGGCCCCGGTGGCGACCATGGCGCCGGCCAGCGCCGCGCCCCGACCCGGCCGGTCGAGGGTCAGCACCTGCAGCAGTCCGGCGGCGAGCAGCATCAGCCCGACGGCCGCGAACCAGTTGTAGCTGGGGGTCCGGACGAAGACGGTGTAGTAGCACAGCGCCGCCGCCACCGTGGCCGGCGGCCACACCGCCACCAGCCATCCGGGCCAGGCCCGCCCGCCCAGCTCCTCGGCGCCCCGGCGGACCGCGCCCGCCA
>JBAPWU010000238.1:0-1932 GCA_049283855.1 Kineosporiaceae bacterium | reverse complement strand
GGTCGGACGGCGGGATCCCGCCACAGGCATCGCTGACCGAGAGCACGACCTCGCCGTCGCGCTGCTGGGCGGCAACGTGGACCGTCCCGTCGGAGGGGGTGTGCCGGATGGCGTTCACCACCAGGTTGGTCAATACCCGGCCGAGCCCGCCGGCGTCCGCGCGCAGGGTCGCCGCGTCGGCGGAGGCCCCGATCGACACTCCGCCGGCCTCGGCCATGGCCGTCGATCCCGACACCACGTCGGCCACCAGGTCGCGCAGGTCGACGTGCTCCAGGGTGAGCGACAGCCCCCCGCCGCGGATCCGGGAGAGCTCGAACAGGTCGTCCACCAGGGCGGAGAGCCTGTTCACCTCGCGGCGCATCTGCCGGTGGTAGCGGGCCGGGTCGGCGGCCACGCCGTCCTCCAGGGCCTCGGCCATCGCCCGCAGCCCGGCCAGGGGGGTGCGTAGGTCATGGCTGATCCAGGCCACCAGCTCGCGGCGGGAGGCCTCCAGGGCCTGCTCGCGCGAGCGCGCCGCGGTCAGGCGGGCCTGGGCCCGGCGCACGTCGGACTCGATGTCGCAGAGCTCGCGCAGGGAGACCGCGGCGCGGGCCCGCCCGGCCCCGTCCCGGAGGGCGTCGGCGTCGGCGTCGGGCGAGGAGCCCAAGGCCCGGGCGGTGCTCCGAACCCGCTGCACGTCCCGCACGACGGTTCGGCCCAGCAGCCACGAGATGCCCATCGCGACCCACGAGGCCATCGCGGTCACCGGGAGCACCACAGCCAGGTCATGCGTGGAGATGAACATGGCCCGGGCCGCCCCGAGCACCCCGGCGACCACCGAGGCCAGCGTGATCAGCGAACAGGCGACCAGGAAGCCGCGCACCGAGCGGCGCCGCCACATCCGGACGGCGACGAGCCCGGTCACGCCGGCGGCCCCGGAGTAGGCCAGGGCGATCAGGGCCACCTCGACGTCGGCGCGGGTCATCAGGCGGCCCCGTCCCAGCGGTAGCCGACGCCCCACACCGTGACCAGGCGCCGCGGGCTGGCCGGGTCGGGCTCGACCTTCTCCCGCAGCCGGCGCACGTGCACGGTCACGGTCGAGGTGTCGCCGAACTCCCAGCCCCAGACCTCGCGCATCAGGCGCTCGCGGGAGAACGCCTGCCCGGGGTGGGTCATCAGGTGGACCAGCAGGTCGAACTCGCGCCCGGTCACGGGCACCGCCACCGCAGCCCGGCTCACCGAGCGCGCCGCCAGGTCCACCTCGAGCTCGCCGGCGACCAGCCGGCGCGCCGAGTGCTGCCCCGCGGTGGCCACCGTGCCGCTGCGGCGCAACACCGACTGCACCCGCAGCACCAGTTCCCGCGGGCTGAACGGCTTGACCAGGTAGTCGTCGGCCCCGGTCTCCAGGCCGAGCAGCCGATCGCTCTCCTCGCCGAGCGCGGTGAGCATGATCACCGGGAGGTCGGGCCGGCCCTCGCGGAGCCGGGTACACACCTCCAGCCCGGACAGACCCGGCAGCATCAGGTCCAGCACCACCAGGTCGGGGTTCATCCGGGCGGCGACGGCGAGCGCGGTGACGCCGTCCGCCGCGTGCTCGATCTCCAGCCCGGCGTGCTCGAGGTAGGTGCGGACCACCTCGGCGACGGTCGCGTCGTCCTCGACGACAAGTACCCGAGCGGCCATGTCCGCAGCGTAGGCGGGCACCGGCCCGATCCGGCGCGGCGGCGGCGGACCGTTCGATTTCCGTAAGCCCTGGCCCGTGGACGGCGCACTAGCGTCGCCGGCATGCCCGAACCACCTCTGGTCGACGTCGTCCTGCCCTGCCTCGACGAGGCGGCGGCGTTGCCGTCGGTGCTCGCCGGCCTGCCGCCCGGGATGCGGGCGATCGTGGTGGACAACGGCTCGCGCGACGCCAGCGCATCCGTGGCCCGCGAGCTCGGCGCCGTCGTGGTG
>JBAPWU010000237.1:0-3972 GCA_049283855.1 Kineosporiaceae bacterium | reverse complement strand
GTCGAGGTGACCGCGCGGCTGCGCCCCGGTGAGCCGGGATCCGATCGCACCCCTCCGCCGGGCCAGGTGATGGAGATCGACCTGCCCCGGATCGCGGCCGGGATCGACGGCCCGGTCTACCAGGCCTATGGACAGCTGGCCGCCGAGTCGCCACCGCCCGCCCAGGCCCCCCGGCTCCTGCCCCGCCCCGACGAGGACCTCGGCCCGCACCTCGGCTACGCCTGGCAGTGGTGGCTGTTCGCCGTCTCCGGCTACGGGCTGTTCGGGTACCACCTGCTGCGTGAGGGACGGCGGCGGGTGGGCAGCACCGGGACGATCCGGTGGCGGCTGCCCGCCGTGGCGGGCCGCTCACGCGCCGGAGAGCCCACCGACGAGGAGTGGGAGGACGCTGCCGATCGGTGAGGTCAGCCGGGCGTCGGCCAGGTCGTCGCACGGGGTGGGTTCGGCGTTGATCACCACCAGGCGCGCCCCGGCCTCCACCGCCACCACGGGCAGGATGGCCGCCGGGTAGACCGTCAAGGAGGTGCCCACCGCCAGGAACAGGGCACACTCGCGCGCGGCCCGGGTCGCGGCCTCCAGCAGGTCGGTGCGCAGGGACTGGCCGAAGGAGACCGTGGCGGTCTTCAGGATCCCGCCGCAGCGATGGCACGGCGGGTCGGCCTCGCCGGCGCGCACCCGCTCCAGGACCCCCTCGGTCGGCCCGCGCCAGGAGCAGGACAGGCACTCGATCTCGTGCATCGTGCCGTGGATCTCGATCACTGACCCGTCCCGGTGACCGGCGGCCTGGTGCAGCCCGTCGATGTTCTGGGTGACCAGGGCCCTCAGCCGGCCCGTGCGCTCCAGAGCGAGCAGCGCGTGATGGCCCGGATTGGGCCGGGCCGACCAGGCGGGGTGGGCGAGCCGCGCAGCCCAGGCCTCCCGCCGCAGGTGCGGGTCGCCGACGTAGGCCCCGATGTCGGACCGCCGCTGGGCGGCCGGGTCGCGGGTCCACACCCCGCTGGGGCCACGGAAGTCCGGGATCCCGGACTCGGTGGAGATCCCGGCGCCGGTCAGAACGGTGATCTCAGCCCGGCCCGCCTGCGCGATCCAGGCTGCCACCTGGGCGACCTGCGTCCGATCGGGCATGGCACCCAGGGTAGGCGCTCAAGGTGCACGCACGACGGTCGATAGTCCAACCGTGGACCTGGGTCTGAGCGACCGCGTGTATGTCGTCACCGGTGCGTCTCGAGGCCTCGGCCGGGCCTGCGCCCAGCAGCTGGCCGCCGAGGGCGCCCGGCTGGTGCTCTCGGGGCGGGACGAGGCCGCACTGTCGGCGACGGCCGCCGCCCTGGGCGGCTCGGAGCGGGCGATCGCCGTCAGCGGGGACATCTCCGAGGCCGGGATCGAGACCTGCCTGGCCGCCGCCGCCGTGGCTCGCTACGGGCGCCTCGACGGCGCTCTGATCTGCGTCGGCGGCCCCCCGGCCGGCTCGGTGATGGAGACCGAGGACGGCGGCTGGCGGCTGGCGTTCGAGACGGGCTTCCTGGGTCCGGTGCGGATGGCGCGCACGGTGGCCGCCAATGTCTCCAACGAGGGCGGCTCGGTGCTGTTCGTCCTGTCCGCCTCGGTTCACGAGTCCCAGGCCGGCCAGGCCCTCGCGCACGGGCTGCGCCCGGCCGTGGCGATGACCGCCAAGACGATGGCGGACGAGCTCGGTCCGCGGAACGTGCGGGTCAACGCCCTGATGCCGGGGCACATCGACACCGAACGCGCCCACCCCCTCGCCCCGGACGCCGAGGACGGCGCCGAGGAGACGCGGCGCCGGGCAGAGGACGCGATCCCGCTGCGCCGCTACGGCGAATCGCTCGAGTTCGCCCGCCCGGCGGTGTTCCTGCTCTCCCCGGCGGCGAGCTACGTGACCGGCTCGATCCTGGCCGTGGACGGCGGCCTGACCCGCTCGTCCTGAGCCGGCTCGGCAGTCGGCCCGTCGCTCGACTCGGCGCTCGACTCGGTGGCGAACTGGGTCGTGTAGAGGTCGGCGTACAGGCCGCCGCGGGCCAGCAGCTCCCCGTGGCGGCCCTGGTCCACCACTCGCCCACCCTCGAGCACCACGATCAGGTCGGCGGCGCGCACCGTGGACAACCGGTGCGCGATCACCAGGGCGGTCCGGCCGGCCAGGGCGTTGTCCAGGGCCCGCTGCACGGCGAGCTCGGACTCGGAGTCCAGGTGCGCCGTCGCCTCGTCCAGGATCACCACGTCGGGTCCCTTGAGCAGGAGCCGGGCCAGCGCGATCCGCTGCTTCTCGCCGCCGGAGAGGCGGTGCCCGCGATCCCCGACCACGGTGTCCAGCCCCTCGGGCAGCGAGGCGACCACGTGCCACACCTGGGCCGCCTGCAGCGCCTGCACCAGGTCCTGCTCGGTGGCCTCGGTGCGGGCATAGAGCAGGTTGGCGCGCACCGTGTCGTGGAACAGGTGGGCCTCCTGGGTGACCACCCCGACCGCGTCGTGCAGCGAGGCCTGGGTGACGTCACGGACGTCGTGCCCGCCGACCCGTACGCAGCCGCCGGTCACGTCGTAGAGCCGGGCGACGAGCGTGGTGACCGTGGTCTTGCCCGCCCCGCTCGGCCCGACCAGGGCCACCATGGCGCCCGGATCGGCCCGCAGGCTCACCTCGTGCAGCACCTCGGTGCCGCCGCGCCGGTCGGCCTGGGCCACCTGTTCCAGCGAGGCCAGGGAGACCTCGTCGGCCGCGGGATAGCGGAACGAGACGCCGTCCAGCTCGATCGTCATCGGCCCGCGGGGCAGGTCGATCGCGCCGGGGCGGTCGGCGACCAGGGGGGGCAGGTCCAGCACCTCGAACACCCGTTCGAAGCTGACCAGCGCCGTCATCACGTCGATCCGCACGGTCGACAGCGCGGTCAGCGGCCCGTAGAGCCGGCCGAGCAGCGCGGCCAGGGCGAGCAGGGTGCCGATCGTCATCTGCCCCGCGATGGTGAACAGGCCACCCACCCCGTAGACCAGGGCGGTGGCCAGCGAGGCGACCAGGGTGAGCGCGGTGAAGAACACCCGGTTGCTCATCGCGATCCGCACCCCGACGTCGCGCACCCGGCCGGCGCGGTCGGCGAACTCGGCGTCCTCGATCCGGGGCCGCCCGAACAGCTTGACCAGCAGGGCCCCGGCGACGTTGAACCGCTCGGTCATCCGTGACCCGAGCTCGGCGTTGAGCTGCATCGATTCGCGGGTCAGGGATTGCAGGCGGGCACCGACCCGCCGGGCCGGCAGCAGGAACAGCGGCAGCATCAGCAGCGAGGCCACCGTGATCGGCCACGACAGGTAGAGCATCGCCCCGGCCACCAGCACCAGGGAGACCAGGTTGGAGACCACCCCGGACAGGGTGGAGGTGAACGCCTGCTGGGCCCCGATCACGTCGTTGTTCAGCCGGGAGACCAGGGCTCCGGTCTGGGTGCGGGTGAAGAAGGCCACCGGCTGACGCAGCACGTGCCCGAAGACCTCGGTGCGCAGGTCGTAGATCAGGCCCTCGCCGATCCGGGAGGAGAGCCAGCGGAAGACCAGGGAGTTGCCGGCGTCGAGCACGGCGATCCCGGCCACCACCAGGGACAGCCGGACGACCAGGCCCCGGTCCCCCGGGGTCACCCCGTCGTCGATGATGCGGCGCACCAGCAGGGGGGTGAGCACCACGAAGCCGGCGCCCAGCACGGTCAGGACCAGGAAGGCGGCGATCGCGCGACGGTACGGCCGGGCATATCCGAGCACCCGTCGCCTCGTCCCCGGCGCCAGGCGCTGGGAGGCGATCTTCGGGTCGCGCGAGTACGAGCGCAGCGTGGACCACCCTGCATGACCGGACACGAGGCCAGCCTGTCAGACCGGCAGCGGTCAGGCGCGGCCGAGCAGGACGCGCAGCCGGCCGATCTGGGCGGCACGCTCGGCGGCACGCTGCTGCTCGCCGTCCCGGCCCCCGGCGTCGCGCAGCAG
>JBAPWU010000236.1:0-6006 GCA_049283855.1 Kineosporiaceae bacterium | reverse complement strand
CGCCCGCGCGGGCGGGCTGACGGTCGGATCCGGGACCACGGTCGCACTGGTCGGATCCGGGACGGCGAGCGCCGACGTGGTGGTGGCACTGGCCTGGCCGACGGTGCTCGCTCGCTCCCGCGGACCGGCCGGCACGTACGCGCTCTACGGCCGGACCGAGGGCGCGTTCGCGGCGCTGGTGGCGGTGCTCACCGGCCGCGCCGCCGCCGCCGGATCGCTCCCGGTGCGGGTCGACGGCGTCACCGCGAGGTGCTGAGCGGTCAGCCGTCCCCGACGACGCGATTGCGGCCGGCCTGTTTGGCCGAGTACATGTGCTGGTCGGCCAGGGACATGATCGCCGACGGGGTCGTCCGTGCCCGGCAGGTGGTGACCCCGATGCTCACGGTGACCGGCAGGGTGTGCGTGAGCGTCTCCCACCCGTGCTCCGCGATCGACCGGCGGATCCGCTCGGCACGGGTGACGGCAGACCGGCTGTCGCACTCGGGCAGGATGACCAGGAACTCCTCCCCACCCAGGCGCACCACGGAGGCCGTGGCGGGCGCCGAGCCGACGATCAGGGCGGCGACCTGGCGCAGGACCGCATCTCCGGTGTCGTGCGAGCAGGTGTCGTTGATCTGTTTGAAGTGGTCCAGGTCGAGCAGGGCCACCGAGAACGGCAGCCCGGTCTGCGCGGCCATCCCGATCAGCGCGGGGAGCTCGTCGTCGACCAGGCGCCGGTTGTGCAGCCCGGTCAGCGGGTCGCGCCAGGCCAGTTCCCGGTACCGGTCCCGAGCCAGGTGGGCCTCCTCGATCTCGTAGATCGCATGGACGACGCCCGCGCGGATCTCCCGCTCGGCGTCCTGAAGCGCGGCCGAGGCGATCTGGAACCGGGTGAGCTCCTCGTAGGCGTCGCGGTACTCCCCGCGGGCGGCGTGGAGGTCGGCCTGTTCGCGCATCACCAGCGCGGCCGCCTGGCTCAGGCCGCGCTCCCCGGCCACCGTCCGGCACCAGTCCAGGCTCGCCTGGGCCTCGTCCAGGGCGCCCCGCAGGCGCCGGCTCTCGGTCAGGGTCAGCAGGCACACAGCCAGGGCGTCGCCGTCGTTGACCAGCGGTCCGGCGGGCTCCTCCAGGACGGGGTGGAGCAGCCGCTCTGCCTCTGCGTGGTGCCCGCACTGCATCGCGATCCGGGCCAGAGTGTCCAGGTACGGGGCGAACATCGTCACCTCGTGGCGGTGCTGCAGCTCACGCATCTTCTGGGCGAAGGCGTGGGCCTCCTGGTGAGCCCCCGCCATGTGCATGCCGTAGGCGAGGTTGTTCAGCACCATGAGTTCGACGGGCGGGTCGGCCGTCTCCCGTGCCAGGGTCAGGGCCTCCTGGTACCGCCGGCGGGCGGTGGCCACAGAGTTGTTCAGCATCAGACCGATGGCCAGCGACACCAGGTGGTTCACCCGCACCCAGGCGGCGACGTCCGACGGCGTGTGCGCCATCGCCTTGACCGCCTGGGCCAGCAACTCGGCGTTGTCCCCGATGTAGCGGAACACCGTGCTGAGCGTGTTGTGGCTGCGCGAGAGCAGGAGCTGGTCGTCGTGGGCGGCGGCCCAGGTGTTGACCTGCTTGGCCACCACGGCCGCCTCGGCGACATCCCCGCTCTGGCGGCTCAACTCCGCTCGCAGCAGGCGGGCCCGCATCTGCAGGTCGATCCACCCCTGCCCGGCGGCGATCTGCTCGGCCAGTGCGACCGGCTGGGCCACGCCCGCGTGCTCGAGCAGGACCACCCGGTCCAGCACGGCCAGGGCCGCCGACACGGTCGAATGGGTCGGCGGCGTCGTGTCCTGCAGCGCGCGGATCTCCGCCCGGCCGCCGACGCGCTGCGCCCACAGATCCATCGGAGAAGTCATCACACCGCCGTCCGCGGATCGACACCGGGTACCCGCCACAGTGTCGGCGATCTGTGCGGACGAGTTGACCGATTCCGAGGGTCCCTCACGCGGCGGGCGCAGGGGACCGGATGGCGGAGGATAGGGGATTTGAACCCCTGAGGGTGTTAACCCAACACGCTTTCCAAGCGTGCGCCCTAGGCCACTAGGCGAATCCTCCGTCGAGAAGTCTACCCACGCCGCGGAGCACCCCTGGCTCCTCCTGGCGCGAAGCGTCACCTGACTCCTGAAGGCACCCCCTCCGCCTGCCGATGACCCTGGTGACGTGACGATTCCGGAGGACGGTGTGGCCGGGCGATGACGAGCCTGCCCTTGGTGGTCGGTGGCCTGATCCTGGTCCTCGGCCTGGCCGTGTACCTGCGCGCGATCACGTCCCGGGGCACCTCGTGGGCGCCGATCCGGCGCTGGGCGGCCGGGGTCGCCGGGTACGCGTGCCTCACGGTGACCGGCGACGTCCTCAGGGCGAGCGGCTTCGGCTCCTCGCCCGAACTCCTGATCACCTGCACCGTGCTCGGGGTGTTCGCCGGGCTGGTCTACCTGTCCGTGATGTTCGAGGACTGGATTGAATCGGCGCTGGACTCGGGGATGGTCGCCGGGTGCCTGGTCCTGATCGGCTTCGAGACCCTGCTGATCATCCATCCGGTGAACCCCGGCCTGGCGGTGCGCGCCGACGTCCTCGCGCTGCTCGCCTGTGTCTGGAGCAGCTATGTAGTGGGCCGAGTCATGGCCACCACCACCCGCGGCCGGGCGCTGCAGGTGCTCTTCCTCGGCTTCCCGGGCCTGCGCCTGCTGGCCTGGCTGGTCCTGCTCGCCGACAGCGGGCTGGATCTGAGGACGACGCCCTGGCTGGCCGGTGGCCTGATGACCGCCTCCTATGCCTCGATGGGCCTGTTCGGCGTGCTGCTCGCTCGCGGGGCGAATCCGTTGCCGCGGGTGAGGGCGGCACAGCGTCGCTCCACGGCGGTGCCCTATCTGCTGTGCGCGCTGGCGCTGGTGATCACCCTGATCGGGCTCGCCCTCGAACAGCGGTTCGACCGGCCGGTGGTGTACCTGATCGCCGGGATCTGCACGCTCAGCCTGATCGGCCGGCAACTGGTCACCCTGCGCGGGCTGAGACGGGTCACCGACCGGGCGCTCGCCCGCGAGAGCCACTACCGCAGCCTGCTCACCGACTCCACCGATGTGATCATGATCTGCTCATCGGACGGGCGGCTCGAGTACGTCAGCCCGGCTGCCGACCACGTGCTCGGCCCGGGGCTGGCGGTCGAGGGCAGCCAGATCTGGACGGCCCTGTCGGTGTCGCGGGAGGCGTTCGCCGCCGCCGTGGCCCAGTTGGAGCACGACGCCGGATCAGTGCTGGTCGAGGGACGGCGCGGCCACGTCGTGCTGGAGGCGGCCCTGTCCCGGCGCGGGAGCGGCCTGCTCGCCTCGGTGCGCAACGTCACCGAGCGCGATCGGCTGCGCCAACGCCTGCACTTCCTGGCCTACCACGACCCGTTGACCGGCCTGGT
The DNA here is from genome assembly GCA_049283855.1 of Kineosporiaceae bacterium. GTDB lineage: Bacteria > Actinomycetota > Actinomycetes > Actinomycetales > Kineosporiaceae > JADJPO01. Next base: position 2,579 of record JBAPWU010000236.1, on the reverse strand, counting down.
CAACCGCAGCCGGGTGCTCGCCCGGATCTCGGCGATGCTCGGCCGCGGCGAGCCGTGCGCCGTGCTGTTCGTCGACCTCGACCGGTTCAAGCAGGTCAACGACAACAGCGGGCACGGCATCGGTGACCAGGTGCTGCAGCAGGTGGCCCGCCGGCTGGCCGGGCTGATCCGCGACGGCGACCTGATCGGCCGCCTCGGCGGGGATGAGTTCGTGGCGGTCCTCGGGGCCGGGCAGGCGTCCGCCGAGGCCGTGGCCGGACGCCTGTGCGAGGTGCTCGCCGTGCCCTTCGAGGTCGACGGGCGGGTCTACCAGCTCGGCGCCAGCGTGGGGATCGCCCTCGCCGCGCCGGGGCTGCTGCCCGACGAGCTGCTGCGCCGGGCCGACCTGGCCATGTACGAGGCCAAGCGCAGGCGCAGCTCGTGGGTGGTCTACGAATCGGTGCTCGCCCGGGCCGCTCTGGCCCAGGCGAACAGCGACGTGGCGGTCTCCCGGGCCCTGCGGGACAAGACCATGGACCTGCACCTGCAACCCCTGGTCGACCTTGCCAGCGGCACGGTGGTCACGGTCGAGGCGCTGCTGCGCTGGATCGACGACGACGGCCAGGTGCGCTCGCCCGCCGAGATGCTCGACTTCGCCCGGCGCAGCGGCCGCATGGCCGAGGTCACCGCGTGGGTGCTCGAGCGTGGCGTCGACGTGCTCTCGCGCTCACCGCAACGGGTGTCGGTGGCGGTGAACATGCCCCCCGAGATCCTGCTCGCCCCCGCCCTGCCCAGTCACCTGCTGGGCCTGCTGGCGCAGCACGCCGTGGCGCCGTCCCGGCTGGAGCTGGAGGTGACCGAGGACCAGCTGCTCGAGCAGGCCGCCTCCTCCGGCACGGCGGTGCAGACGCTGCGTGACCTGGGGATGCCGGTGATGATCGACGACTTCGGCACCGGGTTCTCCTCCCTCGGCTACCTGGTCGACCTGCCGATCGACGGGCTCAAGATCGATCAGCGGTTCACGATGGCCCTGCCGCACAGCGAGGCGGCGCGCTCGATCGTCGGCGGCCTGGTCGGCATCGCCCGCCAGCTGGGCCTGCGTGTGGTCGCCGAGGGGATCGAGACCGAGGCGCAGCACGAGTGGGCCTGCCGGCTCGGGGTCCATCTCGGTCAGGGCTTCTGGTACGCGCGGCCCGAGTCGGCGTCGGCCCTGGCCGACATCGGTGACCTGGGCAGCTGGGCCAGCTCCCGGCTGGCCGCCGCGCGGCGCTGACCACGAGAGGACCCCCCGCGCACCCGCCAGAGCCTGCCTACCCTTGCTGCCTTCCGGCCCTGGGGGAGTTCAGCGGGGTGACGCCACGCGAGGGGTCTGCGGACACTGTATCCGAGGCCGGCCGGGTGCCACGGGTCGGTGGGCACGGTTAGGGTGCGAGCGTGTCCACGGCCCTCTATCGCAGGTATCGGCCCGACACCTTCGCCGAGGTGATCGGGCAGGACCACGTCACGGTGCCGCTCACGGCTGCCCTGGCCAAGGACCGGATCAATCATGCCTACCTGTTCTCGGGGCCGCGTGGGTGCGGCAAGACCACCTCGGCGCGGATCCTCGCCCGCTGCCTGAACTGCGCCAAGGGCCCGACGCCCACCCCGTGCGGGGAGTGCGAGTCGTGCGTCGAGCTGGCCCGGGGCGGGCCGGGCAGTCTCGACGTGGTCGAGATCGACGCCGCCAGCCACGGCGGGGTGGACGACGCCCGCAGCCTGCGCGAGCGGGCCGCCTACGCACCGGCCCGGGACCGGTACAAGATCTACATCATCGACGAGGCGCACATGGTCTCCACGCAGGGCTTCAACGCCCTACTGAAGATCGTCGAGGAGCCGCCGCCGCACGTGCGGTTCGTGTTCGCCACCACCGAGCCGGACAAGGTGATCGGCACCATCCGCTCGCGCACCCACCACTACCCGTTCCGGCTGGTGCCGCCGGAGCGGCTGCAGGCCTACCTGGCCGAGCTCTGCCAGGCGGAGGGGGTCGCCGTCGGGCACGGGGTGCTGCCGCTGGTGGTGCGTGCCGGGGGCGGTTCGGTGCGTGACTCGCTGTCGGTGCTCGACCAGTTGATCGCCGGGGCCGGGCCCGACGGGCTCGACTATCCGATGGCCGTCTCGCTGCTCGGCTACACCGACACCACCCTGCTGGACGACGTCGTCGACGGCCTGTCCGCCGGCGACGGCGCGTCGGTGTTCGGCGTGGTCGACCGGGTGATCCAGTCCGGTCACGACCCCCGGCGCTTCGTCGAGGACGTGCTGGAGCGCCTGCGCGACCTGCTGGTGGTCGCGGCCGTGCCGGACGGCGGGCATGCCGTGCTGCGCGCACTGCCCACCGATCAGCTGGAGCGGATGCGCGGCCAGGCCGGGCGGTTCGGGCGCTCGGAGCTGTCCCGGGCGGCCGACGTGGTCAACGCCGCGCTGACCGAGATGACCGGGGCCACCTCGCCCCGGCTGCAACTGGAGCTGCTCTGCGCCCGGCTGCTGCTGCCCGGCGCCGAGGACGGCGAGCGCGGCCTGCGCGCCCGGGTGGACCGGATCGAGAAGCGGATGGGGGTGGCCGG
>JBAPWU010000235.1:0-1540 GCA_049283855.1 Kineosporiaceae bacterium | reverse complement strand
GTGCGCAGCATTCAGGAGGGGTCGGTCAGCGGCGGTCCCGCACCGTTCTTGGCCTACCGGTCCGCCAAGGTCATGGGCGCTGCCGACTCGATGCCGGTGGAGGCGGGCGAGAACTCCGTGAGCGCCCAGGTCACCGTCGAATGGGCGCTCGTCGAGGCCTGAGAGTGCGACTCGACACCCCGGGAATACCCCTCCCGGTATCGATGTTGAGGCGACCATGGCAACCATCGAGCTGACCTCGCAGACCTTCGAGCAGACGATCGTCGACAACGACATCGTGCTGGTGGACTTCTGGGCGTCCTGGTGCGGACCGTGCCGCCAGTTCGCCCCCGTCTTCGAAGCCGCATCGCTGACGCACCCCGACGTCGTCTTCGGTAAGGTCGACACCGAGGCCGAACAGGCCCTGGCCGGCGCGGCGAACATCACGAGCATCCCGACCCTCATGGCCTTCCGTCAGGGCATTCTCGTCTTCGCACAGCCCGGCGCCCTGCCGAGTGCGGCCCTCGAGCAGGTCATCACTGCGGTCAAGGACCTCGACATGGAGGACGTCCTGGCCAAGGTGGCGGCCGCCGAGGGCGCAGACCTGGCCTGACCGTCGGCGTCCGGCCCGGCCACCGTCACATCCGCGACGGCACGCGCACACCCTGGGTGCACGAGCAGACCTCCGTCACGCCAGCACGCGATGCACCGTGTGCCCCTGCGACCAACGTCTGCGCGTGGGCGGAAAGTATGCCGACGGGTGGTCTGGGCAGGCGGCGAGGCGCTCGGCCAGTGTGATGTGGACCCCACGGGTGGTGGAGGTGGCGGGAATCGAACCCGCGTCCGATGACGAGAACCCAGGGCTTCTCCGGGTGCAGTGCGCTATGGGTTTTCTCGGCCCCAGGGCTCGCGCGCACACGTCCCCTGACAGGCCCAGTCGAGTTGGATGTCCCGCGTCGCCCCTCGACATGACGACGCGGTTGAGCTTCCTAGCTGACGCCAGTGACTAGGCCGGAAGCATGCCTAGGCTGACGGACTTCGGTGCTCGCTCAGGCGGCGAGGGCGAAGTCGGTGCGCTTGGAATCGGCACCTATTGGTTTGCAGGGAGCGTTTGACGAGATAACCCTGCATCCTCGACCCGCTTCCCCTGGATCGTCGACCACCGTCGAAACCGATCACCCCCCTGAGGGGGCCCACATCACACTGTCGAGTTCTCAAGGAGCACACGCCCGCACGAGCGGCCGCGACCTAGTATCCCTGACAACACCGGGAAGGTCGCTCCGATTCCGCCCACCCCGGGGTCGGCACGCCCAGGCCAGGTCGGTGTCAGGGCAACCGAGCGTATGTCGCCCCGCGCTCTGCGCCCGCGAGAACCAGGACCTTGTGCCCGGGTGAGGGCTTCGGGTCTGCATACGCTTGAAAGATCAAGCCGACTCCTGTGGGGGGGGCTGGCCACTGCTCTTGCGGAGGTTCTTTGTCGTGCTCGCAATCGCTCTGTTCTCGGCTGTCGTCATGGGAAGCCTGGAGGAACCGACACCGTACTTGACCTGGGGTTTCATCC
>JBAPWU010000234.1:0-3275 GCA_049283855.1 Kineosporiaceae bacterium | reverse complement strand
TCAACGCACTGACCAGGTCCCGCGCCGCGTCGCGGACCGCCACCACGCCGTCGCCCAACTCCTCCGGCAGGCTGGTGAGCCGACCTTCGGGGGCGTGCTCGAAGGCGGCGGCCAGTTGCGCCCCGGCATCGTCCAGCGCGGTGCTGCTCACTCCGGCGGCCCGCGCCCGGCGGGCCGCGACGTCGACCCCGGTGACGGTCAGTTCCCTGGAGACCACCGAGGTGACCCGGTCGGCCAGCTCATGTGCCTCGTCGACCACCAGCACCTCGTGCTCGGGCAGCAGGCTGCGCCCCTCGAAGGCGTCGATGGCGACGATGGCGTGGTTGGTCACCACGATGTCCACCTCGCGGGCCCGTTCCCGCGCGCCGTCGCAGAAGCACTGCGCCGCGCTGGGGCAGGACTGGCTGCCCAGGCACTCCCGGGCGCCGACCGAGACCTGTCGCCAGGCCTGCTCGCTGACCCCGGGGACCACCTCGTCCCGGTCACCGGTGGTGGTTGCCTCGGCCCACTCGCGCAGCCGCACCACCTGCGCGCCCAGCCGGCCGGCAGACACCGCCACCCGCGCGCCCGCCAGCTCGAACAGACCGCCGTCGTCGACCGGGTAGCCGCCGCCGAGCTTGTGCCGACACAGGTAGTTGGCCCGGCCCTTGACCAGTTGCCACGTGGGGCGGCGCCCGAGCAGCCCCTCCAGGGCATCGGCCACCCGGGGCAGGTCCCGCTCGACCACCTGGGCCTGCAGCGCGAGGGTGGCCGTCGAGATCACCACCGTCTGCCGGCGACGCACCGCATGCGCGATCGCCGGCACCAGATAGGCCAGGGACTTCCCGGTCCCGGTCCCGGCCTGGACCAGCAGGTGCTCACCGCTGTCCATGGCCGCCGCCACGGCCTCGGCCATCTGTTGCTGACCGGCCCGCGGCATCCCGCCCACCGACTGGACCGCCGCGTCCAGCAACGGGTTCAGGGCGACGTCCACAGGCACCCGGTGAGCCTAGCCCGGCGCCGGCGGGACCGGGCCGGACGGCCGGTCAGGGGCCGCTGGCGGCGGCGAGCGCGTCGGCCAGGTCGGGGCGCACCCGGGCATGCAGCCGGGTGCCCTCGGCGATGTGCTCGGTGGTCAGCACCTGGCCCTCGGCATGCACCCGGCTGACCAGGTCGCCACGCTGGTAGGGCACCACCACGTCGACCTCCACGTCGGGGCGGGGCAGGGTCTGGGCGATCACCTCGGCGAGCTCCGCGAAGCCCTCCCCGGTGCGCGCCGACACCGCCACCGCGCCCTTCTCGCGGCGCAGCAGCCGCTCGATCACGACCGGGTCGGCGGCGTCCACCTTGTTCACCACCACGATCTCGCGCACCCGCTGCGCGCCGACATCGGCCAGCACCTCGCGGACGGCGGTCAGCTGCCCCTCGGGGTCGGGATGGCTGCCGTCGACCACGTGCAGCACCAGGTCGGCCTCGGCGACCTCCTCCAGGGTGGACCGGAACGCCTCGACCAACTGGTGCGGCAGCCGGCGGACGAAGCCGACGGTGTCGGTGAGGGTGTAGGCCCGCCCGTCCGCGGTCTGTGCGCGGCGCACGGTCGGATCCAGCGTGGCGAACAGGGCGTCCTCGACCAGGACCCCCGCGCCGGTCAGCCGGTTCAGCAGGCTGGACTTGCCCGCGTTCGTGTACCCCGCGATCGCCACCGACGGGACGGCGTTGCGGCGCCGGCTGTCCCGCTTGGTCACCCGGGCGGCCTTCATGCCCGAGATCTGGCGGCGCAGCTTGGCCATCCGGGTCCTGATCCGGCGCCGGTCCAGCTCGATCTTGGTCTCACCGGGGCCGCGGGAGCCGATCCCCTCCCCGCCGGCCACCCGGCCGCCGGCCTGGCGGGACATGGAGTCACCCCAGCCGCGCAGCCGCGGCAACAGGTAATCCAGCTGAGCCAGCTCGACCTGGGCCTTGCCCTCCTTGGACTTGGCGTGCTGGGCGAAGATGTCCAGGATCAGTGCGGTCCGGTCGATCACCTTGACCTTGACCACGTCCTCCAGCGCGCGGCGCTGGGACGGTGACAGATCGCCGTCGCAGATGACGGTGTCGGCGCCGGAGGCGGCCACCAGCTCGCGCAGTTCCTCGGCCTTGCCCGACCCCAGCCACGTGCCCGGATCGGGCGTGTCGCGGCGCTGCAGGACGCCGTCCAGCACCTGCGACCCGGCCGTCTCGGCCAGGGCGGCGAGCTCCTGCAGCGAGATCTCCGCCTCGTCGGCGCCCTGGGCGCCGCCGCCGGACCACAGCCCGGCCAGCACCACCCGCTCCAGGCGCAGCCGGCGGTACTCGACCTCGGTGACGTCGTGCAGCTCGGTGGACAGGCCGGCAACCCGACGCAGCGCATGCCGGTCGGCGAGATCGAGCTGCTCGCCGTCGCCGGTCAGTGAGGTATCCATAGGGCTCCAGCCTCCCAGGGCTGGGCTGTCGTCGCCACGCAATAGCCTGGCGGGGTGAGTACCGAGCACTACTTCAGCCCCAGCCCGGACGGCGCGCCCGGTCGGCGCACGCTGCACCTGACCCTGGCCGGGCACGAGATCGAGGTGGTCACCGCCGCAGGGGTGTTCAGCGGCGATCGGCTCGACCTGGGCACTCGGGTGCTGCTGCGCGAGGTGCCGTCGCCGCCACCGGCGGGGAACCTGCTCGACCTGGGGTGCGGGTGGGGCCCGCTCACCCTGGCGATGGCGATGGCATCACCGCTCGCGCAGGTGTGGGCGGTCGACGTGAACGCCCGGGCCCGGGAACTGACCGCCGAGAACGCCGCCCGGCTGGGCCTGGGCAACGTGAGAGTCGTTGCCCCCGAGGAGATCGCCGAGGAGGTCCGGTTCGCGGCGATCTGGAGCAACCCCCCGATCCGGATCGGCAAGCCGGCCCTGCACGCTCTGCTGCTGCAGTGGCTGCCCCGGCTCGACGCCGGGGCCGTCGGGCATCTGGTCGTGCAACGCAACCTCGGCGCGGATTCGCTGCACGCCTGGCTGACCGCGATCCTCGGCGAGCGCGATCCGGTGATGACCGTGCGCCGGCTCGGCAGCGCGAAGGGCTACCGGGTGCTCGAGATCCGCCGCTGACGAGTCCCGGGTCGAGGGGTCGAGGGGTCGAGGGGTCGAGGGGTCGAGGGGTCGACGGGGCGGTCAGCCGGTCAGCCGCCCCTCGGCGACGATGGTCGCCGGCCCGACCAGTTCGACGCTGGTGCCGGACAGCCTCGCCCCGGCCGGAACGCTGACCTGAAGACGCCCGCCCGGCACGTCGACCGC
>JBAPWU010000233.1:0-6967 GCA_049283855.1 Kineosporiaceae bacterium | reverse complement strand
CCCCCGGCGGGCCCACCCCCGACGGGACGGTGCCCGTCGGCTGCGGCATGCTGCCCGGCGCGTCCGACGGCCGCCCCGCCGGTGGGCGGCCGAATCCGGTGCCCAGGCTGCAGCGGCCGGAAACCACTCGCGTCACCTCGATGCTGGTCGCCGCGACCGGGCCCGACGCCGATCCCTGTCCCGCCGACGTGCGGACGAGGACGCACGCCCCGGGCACGACGTCCGCGGCCGACGCAGGGACGCGCTTCGACATCACCGTCGTCGCCGTCCAGGTGACCGCCGTCTGGCGGCTGCCGTCCTGAACCTGCATGGTGGTTCCGGTGACCTCGGCGATCAGCCCGCTGGTGCCCGGCACTCGCCCTGACCCTGCACCGCCCAGCCGGGAGCTCGCCGATGGTGTGCCGGTGGCGCTCGCCGCGGTCTGCGCGGAACCCGACCCGCAGCCGGCCACGGCGGTCACCAGCACCGTGGCCAGGAACGCCGTACCCACGGAGGCCGTCGTGGACCGGGACGAGGGGAACCGGGGCATGGTCACTCACTTCTCAGGGCGTCGATGGGGGCGAGCCGCGCGGCCCGGCTGGCCGGGTAGACCCCGGCCGCCACGCCGATCACGAGGGAGGTGGCCAGGGCCGCTGCGGTCGCCACCGGCGAGATCGTCACCGGCTGGTCGAGGAATCGGGGCAGCACGAGCGCCCCGGCCACGCCGAGGGCCAGCCCGAGCAGCCCGCCGGTGAGCCCCAGCATGCTGGCCTCGACCAGGAACTGGCGCCGGATCGCGGCCGGGGTCGCGCCGAGGGCCTTCCGCAGGCCGATCTCACGCACCCGCTCGGTGACCGAGACCAGCATGATGTTCATGACGCCGATCCCGCCGACGAGCAGCGAGATGCCGGCGATGCTGGAGAGCAGGACGGTGAGGATCCGCGCCGTCGTGGTAGCCGTCTGGACCAGCGACGCCTGGCTGCTGACCGTGAAGTCCTGGCTGGTCGCGCTGACGCCGTGGCTGGTGAGCAGCGCGTTCGAGGCCTCCTGGTAGGCCGCGCTGAGGGTGTCGGTGCTGCTCGCCTCGAGGTAGATGGTCGAGACCGCATCTGTGCTGCTGGATGTCGCCAGCCGGTTCGCGTAGGTCGTGCGGGGCAGCAGGGCCTGGTCGTCCTCGTCGACCACCGAGGAGGAGCCCACGGTGTTCAGCACGCCGATCACGGTGAACGTCTGCCCGCCGATGCCGACCGACTGGCCGACCGGCTCCAGCGCCCCGAACAGTTCACTGGACGTGGTTGATCCGAGGACGGCGACCCGCGCCCCGGCGGTCAGCTCGGCCTCGGTGAAGAACCGGCCCGAACTCACGCTGCGCGCCCGGACCCGTTGCCATGCGGGGGTGGTCCCCACCACCGTCGCGGTCCAGTTGGTCGAACCGGTCGTCAGCGAGAGCGACGAACTCGAGGTCGGTGCGACGGCGGCGACGTCCGGCGCCACCGCCGGATCGGCCAGCAGCGCGGCGTCCGCACCGGTCAGCGTGGTGGCGCTGCCCCGGCCCCCGCGCAGACCCGACGCACTGGTCGAGGACCCGGGGGAGACGATCAACAGGTTCGAGCCGAGTGAGTTGATCTGCGCGGTCACCTTGGCCGTCGCTCCCTGACCCAGCCCGACGGTGAGCATGACCGCCGCGATCCCGATCAGGATGCCGAGCATCGTCAACGCCGAGCGGAGCCGACGGGTCCGGATCGCCTCGTAGGCGGTGCGGATCGTCTCGATCCAGGTCATGGCGCGACCTCGGAGAGCTCGCCGTCCCGGATCAGCACCACGCGGCCCGCCTGCTCGGCGACGTCGTGCTCGTGCGTGATCAGGACGATGGTGCGGCCCTGGGCGTTCAGGTCGGCGAGCAGGGTGAGGATGTCGGCGGTGGAGGCCGAGTCGAGGTTCCCGGTCGGCTCGTCGGCGAGCACCAGGGTGGGGTTGGTGACCAGCGCCCGGGCGATGCAGACCCGCTGCTGCTGACCGCCGGACAGCTCGCCCGGGCGGTGCTCGACCCGGTCGGCGAGGCCCACCCGCTCCAGTGCGGCGACGGCACGTGCCCGGCGGGTGGCCCGGTCGACGCCGGCGTAGCACAGCGGCAACTCCACGTTGCGCCAGGCCGGCATCGTGGAGAGCAGGTTGAACTGCTGGAACACGAAGCCGATCCGCCGGTTGCGCACGTGCGCGAGCTCGGTCTCGCTCATCTCGCCGACGTCGTCACCGGCGAGCAGGTAGCGACCCGAGGTCGGTACGTCGAGGCAGCCGATGATGTTCATCAGGGTGGACTTGCCCGACCCGGACGGGCCCATCACGGCCAGGTGCCAGGTACTCCTGCTCGTGCACGGTCAGCTCGACGTCGTGCAGCGCGTGCACCTCGAGCGAACCCGAGGCGTAGACCTTGTTCACCCCGGTCAGTTCCAGGATCGGGTGGCTCACGGCCGGCCTCCTGGTGGGCGCTGTGTCACGGCCCACCTCCAGGCGGCGCGCCTCCGAGGTTGCCGGGAGCGCCCCCACCGATCCCGCCCACCCCACCGAAACCACCTGTGCCGGTGCGGGTTCCGTTCGAGGAGCGGGTGCGCGACTGGCCACCCTGACCGACGGTTCCGGTGACGACCACTTGGTCGCCCTCGGCCAGGCCCGTGGTGATCTGGGTCAGCGATCCGTACACCCCGCCCACGGTCACCGGGGTGCTGATCCGCCGGTCACCGGACAGCTGGTGCACCACGGTGGCGCCGTTCTCGGTGGTCACCGCCGCCGTCGGCACCGTGAGCGCATCCGTGATCTGGCGGACGACGATCGCCACCGATGCCCCGGCGCCGGCGTGCAGCCCGGCCGGGCTGCCGGTCACGGCGATGGTCACCGGGAACGCCGTGGTGGACCCGCTGGTGGAGGCGATCAGGCCGACCGCACTGACCGTGCCGAACACGGTGGTCGAGGTGCCGGTCGGGGTGATCTCTGCCTGCATCCCCTTCTTCAGCGAGCCGATGTCCGCCGAGCCGACGGTGGCGTCGACCATCCAGGCATTGGTCGTGATCACGATGATCTGGGCGCCGCTGGTCGTCCCGGCGCCTGCGCCTGCGCCTGTGCCTGCGCCGCTACCGCTTCCACTGCCACTGCCTGCCGAACCGGAGCCGGTGCCTGATGAGCCGGACGTGCCGGTGACCCGGTCGCCGTCCGCGATGTTCACCTCGGCGACCACCCCGGTCACCGGCGAGGTGAGCGAGGCCGCGCTCCGGCTGCTCCGCACCGAGGCCAGGCTCGCCTTGGCCACCCTCGCCTGGGCGTTCAGCGAGGCCAGCTGGGTGGCGCTGGAGCCGGCCGAGGTGGCGGCGGTGACGGCGGCGTACGCGGCGTCCAGGTTCGCCTGGGCCAGGCTGACGGCGGCATCCAGGTCGGCCGGGTCGATCGTGGCCAGCACCTGCCCGGACTTCACCGTGTCGCCCATGGCGACGTTGACGGCGTCAACGGTTCCCGAGGATGCGAAGGAGAGGTTCGCCTGGGTCTTGGGGACGATCGTGCCGGTGGCCGAGACGGTCTGCCGCACCGTGGACACCGAGGCGGCGACCAGGCGTGTGGTCGTGGTCGTCGTCGTGGTCTGTCGGTGGGTGAGGACCCAGCCGGCGGTGAGCCCGCCGGCCACGAGGACCGCGGTGACGGCGATGATCCACCTGCGGCGTACCGACCTGATCACGGCCGATCGGCTCCCTCTACTGATCGTTCGCGTCCTCAGCGAGGCGAACGTAGAGCAGTCGCCTGGGAGGAGCCTGGGAGAGGAATGCTCACCGGGGTCTCGGCCAGGTGGTGGACGAACGCCGCCAAGGTGTCTGCGGGCGGAGGCAGGAGCGCGTGTCGGGCGCGCCGACGTTCGTCGGCCAGGGTGGCCCGTTCGGCCAGCTCGAAGACGCTCATCCCGGCCAGGATCAGCACGCCGCCGAGCACCTGCCACCGCCCCAGCGATTCCCCGAGCACCACCACCGCCCCCGCCAGGCCGAACAGCGGGATCAGGTTCAGCACCATGGCCGCGGGCGTGACGCCGACGTCGCCGATCGCGTGGTTGTAGAGCAGGAAGCTCGCCGCCGTCCCGAACACCCCACCGGCGACGGCGGCCGCCCAGTGCCGCGTTTCGGCGCCCGCCACGCCGAAGGAGCCGGCCATGCTCCACTGGACGGCGGCGAACGGCAGGCTCACCAGAGTGCCCGCGCCGAACTGGTAGGCGGTGATGGTCAGGGCGTGTGTCCGATCGGTGACGCCGGCCACGGGGAGCGAGTAGCCGGCCGCCGCCAGGGCTCCACCCAGCACCAGCAGGTTGCCAGCCCACGCCTGGGCCGTTGGGGCGGAGCCGCCGAGGACGATCACTCCGGCGGTGGCCGTCACGACGGCCACGACGGCCGTCCGGTGGACCCGCTGCCCGAGGAGGACGACGGCGAGGCCGGTGACGAACAGCGACTCGGTGCCCGAGAGCAGGGATGCGTCGGAGGCGCTGGCGTAGCCCAGCCCGAAGGTCAGGGCGGCGTTGGCCATGCCCGGTTCCAGGACGCCGGCCAGCGCGATCCGGCGCAGGTCCCTCGGCGGCGCGATCCGGCCGCGGAACGCCGCAACCGACACCACCACCAGTGACGCGCAGGTCAGCTCGATCATCAGCAGGGTCATCGGCGCGATCCCGCCGAGCGCCACCTTCAGGGTCACTGTCCCGCCGCCCCAGCAGGCGGCGGCGACGACGAGTTCGAACAGGGAGCGCACGCGGTGTCCCCCCGCGGCTTCACGCATGGCCTGCGACACTAATCACCCCGAGGGAGCCGCGGGGGCCCCTGCGTGCCGGGTTGGGCCGAACAGTCCAGACCCGCATCCCCCGCTCGGCCGACCCGGGGCCGGGCCAGGGCCCGGCGGTGTTGGCACACTGGGGGCGTGAGCACCCCAGCGCGCCCGTCTGCCGAGCTCTACCCCGCCCGGGCCCCGGCCTCCGAGGCGCTCTTCGCGCGGGCACTGGCCGTCACCCCTGGCGGGGTGAACTCGCCGGTGCGGGCGTTCAAGGCTGTGGGTGGCACTCCGCGGTTCATGGCCAGCGGCGCCGGAGCCTACCTGCGCGATGCCGACGGGCGTGACTACGTCGACCTGGTCTGCTCCTGGGGGCCGATGATCCTCGGCCATGCCCACCCCGCGGTGCTGGACGCCGTCCGGACCAGCGCGGCGCGCGGGTTCTCGTTCGGCACGCCGAGCGAGAACGAGGTCGCCCTGGCCGAGGAGATCGTCGCCCGGGTCGAACCGGTCGAGCAGGTCCGGCTGGTCTCCTCCGGCACCGAGGCCACGATGAGTGCGATCCGCCTGGCGCGCGGGTTCACCGGCCGTCCCGCGGTGGTGAAGTTCGCCGGGCACTACCACGGGCACGTCGACGCGCTGCTGGTCTCGGCCGGATCGGGGGTGGCCACCTTCGCCCTGCCGGACAGCCCCGGGGTCACCGGCGCGAGCGCCGCCGACACCATCGTCCTGCCCTACAACGACCTGACCGCGGTCGAGGAGGCCTTCGCCGTGCACGGCGACCGGATCGCGGCGCTGATCACCGAGGCCGCGGCCGGCAACATGGGCGTGGTGCCGCCCGCCCCGAGGTTCACCGAGGGGCTGCGCCGGATCACCGCCGCCCACGGTGCCCTGCTGATCTCGGACGAGGTGATGACCGGGTTCCGGGTCTCCCCGGCCGGCTGGTTCGGCCTCGAGGGGGTCGTGCCCGACCTGTTCACCTTCGGCAAGGTGATGGGCGGCGGGTTCCCGGCCGCGGCGTTCGGCGGCCGGGCCGACGTCATGGCCCACCTCGCGCCGTCCGGGCCGGTCTACCAGGCGGGCACGCTGTCGGGGAACCCGGTCGCCACCGCCGCCGGACTGGCCACCCTGACGCACTGCACGGACGCGGTGTACATCCACCTCGCGGACGCCGCCGAGCGGCTCTCCGCGGCCGTCCACGACGCCCTGGGCGGCGCGGGCGTGCCGCACGTCATCCAGCACGCCGGCAGCATGTTCAGCGTCTTCTTCACCGACCGCCCGGTGGCCGACTACGAGGCCGCGAGGACGCAGGACACCGGCGCCTTCCGCGCCTTCTTCCACGCCATGCTCGACCGCGGGGTGTACCTGCCGCCCAGCGCCTTCGAGGCCTGGTTCCTGTCGGCGGCCCACGACGGCGCCGCCCTGGACCGGGTCGTCGCAGCCCTCCCCGCCGCGGCCGCCGCGGCAGCGGCCGCGCATGGGAGGATCGGGGCGTGAGCACCCGCACCGTCGTCCATCTGCTGCGGCACGGCGAGGTGGAGAACCCCGCCAAGATCCTCTACGGACGGCTGCCCGGCTACGTGCTGTCCGCGCGAGGGCACGCGATGGCCGAACGGGCCCGCGACTACTTCGCCGGGCGTGACCTCGCCCGGATCGTGGCCTCGCCGATGGAGCGGGCCCAGCAGACCGCGGCCCCGCTGGCCGAAGCGCTCGGTCTCGAGGTGGCCATCGACGGGAGACTGATCGAGGCCGCGAACGTGTTCGAGGGCAAGCCGTTCGGGATCGGGGACGGCGCCCTGCGCGCCCCGAGCGCCTGGCGTCACCTCTACAACCCGTTCCGGCCCTCCTGGGGCGAGCCGTACGTGCAGGTCGCCCAGCGGATGCACGCGGCGATGGCCGCGGCCCGCGACGCCGCACCGGGCCGGGAGAGCCTCCTGGTCAGCCACCAGATGCCGATCTGGATCGCCCGGCTGAGCGCCGAGAACCGCCGACTGTGGCACGACCCGCGCCACCGGCAGTGCGCGCTGGCCTCGGTCACCTCCTTCCACTACGAGGGTTCACAGCTTGCTCTGATCTCCTATGCGGAGCCGGCCGCCGACCTCGTGGCCGGGGCGTCGACGGTCGCCGGGGCCTGAGGAAGGACGACTCGCGATGCGGACCCACCCGCGGCGACGCGGCGCGACGGCAGCGCTGCTCGCCG
>JBAPWU010000232.1:0-1871 GCA_049283855.1 Kineosporiaceae bacterium | reverse complement strand
GGTCGGGGTGGCCGTGGCAGCGGTCGGCGCCGGCACCAGCATCCTGCTGCAGTCCCAGGACGGCGCCCGCACCCCACTCGGCCTGCTCACAGCGGCCGCGGCACCGGTCAGCGCCGTGGGCATCGTCGCCTACGCCGTCGCCCGGCTGGCCGGCGGCTGAGCACGGTCGACCCGCCTCCGAACGCCCGGCGACCGGACGGGCGGCCCGGGAGGGAGCAAGATGGGGGCATGCCGATGGAACTGTCCACCGATACTCCGCCTGCTCTGGTCCCGCTGAGCTGGCTGTTCGGCATCTGGGTGGGCGCAGGCGTGGTCGGGTACCCGACCATGGAGACCGACCTCCGCTTCGGTCAGGAGGTCGAGTTCGGCCATGACGGGCGCCCCTTCGTGTCCTACCGCTCGCGGACCTGGCTCCTGGACGAGGAGGGCAACCAGGTGCGCCCGCTCGCCACCGAGACCGGCTTCTGGCGCACGGCCGGCCCGGCCGACGCCGGCGGAACGGCGGTCGAGGTGCTGCTGGCCCACCCGACCGGGTTCGTGGAGATCTACCACGGCGCCGTCGAGGGGCCCCGGGTCACGCTGGCCACGGACGTCGTCGCCCGCACCTCCACCGCGAAGGAGTACACCGCGGCGGCGCGGCTCTACGGCCTGGTCGAGGGCGACCTGTTGTGGACCATGGACATGGCGGCCGTCGGCCAGCCGCTGACCTCCCACCTCTCGGCCCGGCTGAAGCGGGTGAACCTGTCCTGACCGCCATGGCCGACGTCACCTCGCAGAGCGCAGGCACCCAGCGCACCGACCCGCTCGAGGTCGCCCTCCGCGCGCGGGGTCTGCGCGTGACCTCCCAGCGCCGGCTGGTCGCCGACGCGGTGGGCCTGCTCGGTCACGCCACCCCCGAGGAGATCTGCGAGCAGGTCCAGCAGGTCGCCCCGGCGCTGAGCCTGTCCACGGTCTACCGCACGCTGCAGCTGCTCGAGGAGCTGGGCGTCGTCTCGCACACCCACCTCAACCACGGCGCCTCGACCTACCATGCTGTCGGCCGCGACAGCCACATCCACCTGGTCTGCCACCAGTGCGGCGGGATCGACGAGGCGGACGTCACACTGGCCCGCACGCTGACCGCGCGGGTGCTCGAGCAGCACGGCTTCGACACCGACCTGAGCCACCTGTCCCTGCACGGCCGATGCTCGGGGTGCGTGAATCGATGACCTCTCCACTGCTCACCCGCCCGGGCGCCGTCGCGCTGCCCCCGAGCCAGGGAGCCGCCGCGGGTGCCGTCTCGGACGCGGGGGTCGCCTGGCACTACGGCGACCCGATGCGTGAGCAGCGGGCGCTCGCCGCGGGCGCGGCCGTGACCGACCTGTCGCACCGGGGGCTGCTCGTGGTCACCGGGGCCGATCGGTTGGCCTGGCTGCACTCGCTGACCACCCAGCACCTCACCGACCTGGTGCCCGGGGCATCGGTGGAGACCCTGATCCTGAGCCCGCACGGGCATGTGGAGCACTCCCTGCACCTGGTGGACGACGGCGAGCGCACCTGGCTCTCGGTCGAGCCCGGTGCCGCGCAGCCGGTGGCGGAGTGGCTGCGCGGCATGCGGTTCCGCAAGAGGGTCGACGTCGCCGACGTCAGCGCCGACTGGGCCGCGCTGGGGGTCGTGACCGGCCCGGACGGCGCGCTGCCGGCCGGGCTCCACCTGTCGCCGACGGCGTCCGGGGCGGCGCCCTCCTGGCAGGATCCCTGGCCGGCACCCGGGCCGGACACCGGCGTGTACACCTCCGGGGACGTCGCCGACCATCCCGGCTGGGCCCGGCCGTGGCGCGAGGTGTGGCTGGCCCGGGCCGAGCTCGAGGCGGCTGTGGGCGAGGTGGGCC
>JBAPWU010000231.1:0-2274 GCA_049283855.1 Kineosporiaceae bacterium | reverse complement strand
CCTGGCCGAGCGCGACGCGGGGCGGCGCGCCCGGCGCGAGGTGGTGCTGCCGCTGCACCTGAGCGCCTCCCAGATGGTCACCCTCGCCGCACACCCTGACCGCCTGGCCGACCGGCTGCGCCGCCCGATGCCCCAGCAGCCGAACCCGCAGACCCGGCGCGGCTCCGCCTTCCACGCCTGGCTCGAGCAGCGGTTCGCCGCCGGTGCCCTGGTCGACGTCGACGAGTTGCCGGGCGCCGCCGACGACGACGGCGGCGACGAGGATCTGGCCGTCCTGCAGCAGCGCTTCCTGGCCTCGCCGTGGGCCGAGCGGATCCCCGAGGCGGTCGAGGTCGCCGTGGAGACCCCGGTGGCCGGGGTGATGCTGCGGGGCCGGATCGACGCGGTGTTCCGGCGCGAGGACGGCGGGTGGGACGTGGTGGACTGGAAGACCGGTGCCCCGCCGTCCGGGCCGGCCGAGGCCGGCGCACGCGCCGTCCAGCTCGCGGTGTACCGGCTGGCCTGGTCGGCGCTCGCCGGGGCGGAGCCGCACCGAGTGGGTGCCGCGTTCTTCTACGCCGCCACGGGAGAGACGGTGCGCCCGGTCGACCTGCTCGACCCCGAGGGCCTCGCGGCCGTGATCACCGGTGCGCTGGCGCACGCCACCTGAGCGGGAGACGATGGCCGGGTGTCCGTTCCGGCGTGGGTCTGGGGCCTGACGATCGCCGGGATCGCCGCCCTCCTGCTCTTCGACTTCCTGGTCCACGTGCGCAGGGCCCATACCCCCACCCTGCGTGAGGCGGCCCTCTGGTCGGCCGTCTACGTCAGCGTGGCGATCCTGTTCGGGGCCGGGTTGTGGCTGACGGCCGGGTCCGCGCCGGGCCTGGAGTATTTCGCCGGCTACGTGACCGAGAAGGCGCTCAGCGTCGACAACCTGTTCGTCTTCCTGATCATCATGACCAGCTTCCGGGTGCCCCGGGCCGACCAGCAGAAGGTGCTTCTGTTCGGGATCGTGGTCTCGTTGGCCGTGCGCGGCGGGTTCATCGCGCTCGGGGCCGCGCTGATCAACACGTTCTCGGCGGTGTTCTACCTGTTCGGACTGATCCTCCTGCTCACCGCCGGGAACCTGATCAAGGACACGGGCGAGGCCGAGCGCGAGGTCGACAATCTGGTCGTCCGGCTCGCCCGTCGGATGCTGCACACCACCGACCGCTACGACGGCGACAGGCTGTTCACGGTGGTCGACGGCGCCCGGGTGATGACGCCGATGCTGCTGGTGATGATCGCCATCGGGGGCACCGACATCCTGTTCGCGCTCGACTCCATCCCGGCCATCTTCGGCCTGACCTCCAGCGCCTACATCGTGTTCACCGCCACCGCGTTCTCGCTGATGGGGCTGCGCCAGCTGTACTTCCTGATCGACGGCCTCCTCGACCGTCTGATCTACCTCTCCTACGGCCTGGCCGTGATCCTCGGCTTCATCGGGGTCAAGCTGATCCTGCATGCCCTGCACGAGAACAACCTGCCGATCATCAACGGCGGCGGGCCGGTGACCGTGGTCGAGATCTCCACGGAGCTCTCGCTGGCGGTGGTCGTCGGCAGCCTGCTGGTCACCGTGCTGGGGTCGGTGTTCTCGGCCAAGGGCAGGGCCCGCACGATCATCAACAATGCCCAGCGGCATGCGAACCAGTACCTCGACCTGGACTTCGAGACCGACCCGGCGATCCGCGAGCGCAACTACCTGCGGCTGCTCACCGAGAAGGCGCAGCTCGGCACCATCCCCGCGAAGTACCGCTCGATGATCCGCGACGAGCCGGGCCTGGCGGAGCTGTTGGCCCGGGCCCAGGCCACCCATGACGCCTACCTCGAGGCCAACCCCCAACTGGCCGCCCACGCCGCCGCCGTGATCGAGGCCCACCAGGCCACCCTGCCCTGACCCGGTCAGGGCAGGTGCAGGTCCACCACCAGGGCGCAGTGGTCGCTCACCGCGAGCCGCACGGCCCGCCCCGAGTGCCGGGCGCCGTCCGGGAGGGCATGGGCGAGCACGTGGTCGAGCTGCACCTTCGGCGCAGGGGAGGGGAACGTCTCGCCGCGCGCCAGCGAGGTCCAGCGGGTGAGCCTGGCCGGCAGGCCGCCGGGCAGGTTGAGGTCGCCGAGCAGGATCCGCGGAGCGGGCAACCCGGTCAGCCACCGCCGGGCCCGGCGCAGCTGGCGCAGGTTGGAGCCGGGCACGAACGACAGATGGGTGCAGGCCACCGTCATCGCCGGCCGGCCCGGCCCGCCCTCGAGCACGGC